>JAYKHH010000293.1:0-4087 GCA_035285265.1 Leptolyngbyaceae cyanobacterium
GAGCCGTTCAGAGTCAAACTATCGGCTTTTTAAGCCTTCTGTGCTCAGTCGTCTAGCCTTTATTAAGCGATCGCAGGCGTTGGGCTTAAGTCTATTGGAAATTCAAAACCTTCTGCATGTGTATGACCAAGGCCAATTGCCCTGTGGAGAGGTTAAGCAAAACTTGCAGCGGCATGTTGAGCAGATTACAGAACAGATTGCAGCCCTAGAGATGCTGCGATCGCAGTTGCAGGGTGTGTTGTCTAGTTGGGAGGATCAACCCTCCCCAGAACTAGCGCAACAGGAGATTTGTCCTAACCTTGCTACCTTGATTGAGTGACTAGGAATTGCTGAATTATGCTTTAGCTGATCCGACAATCCCTGCAGGCTCCCTAAATCCCCCAATTCTGGGGGACTTTGAATGTGTCCGGTTCCCCTCAGCATTGGGGGGTAGGGGGGCGAGTTCAGACTCCGATTCAGCAATGCCGATTCATTAACCAGGAATTGCGCTTGTAAAGAATTACGAACCCCTTCTTGACCTTCCAGTTCACTGGAGACTCCAAGATCGGTAGAGTTGCTAGCGGCAACCCCATTCCGAAGAGTCCATCCAGCGTGAAAGGAAGTTTACCCATGGAGAACGCCATCCTTAAGCTACGAGGCATGAGTTGTGCCTCCTGTGCCAATCGGATTGAAGAAGCCATTCGTGAGCTACCGGGTGTGGGTCAAAGTGCCGTCAACTTTGGTGCAGAGCAGGCGACGGTAACCTATAACCCCCAGAAAATCAGCCTAGAAGTGATTCAAAAGGCAGTTAGGGAGGCGGGGTATGAGTCCTCCTTAGTGCAGGAGCAGGAATTGCTCACCGGGGAGACGGATGCTGAACAAGCAGCTCAGTTAGCGGAGCAAAAAGACCTGATCCTGAGGGTTTGGGTCGGAGCTGTGATCAGTACGGTGCTCGTGGTTGGGTCATTACCGGCAATGACTGGGCTACACATCCCCTTCATTCCCCAGTGGGCGCACCATCCTTGGGTGCAGTTGGTGCTCACGGCTCCCGTTGAGTTTTGGTGTGGTGCGTCCTTTTTTGTGAATGGCTGGAAAGCTCTCAAACGCCATACCGCCACTATGGACACGCTGATTGCCTTGGGCACGGGGGCCGCCTACTTTTATTCTGTCTTTGTTACCCTGTTTCCGGGATGGCTCACCGCCCAAGGGTTAGCTGCCGATGTCTACTACGAAGTGGCAGCGGTGGTGATCACCTTGATTTTGCTAGGACGACTGTTTGAGATGCGGGCGAAGGGGGAAACTTCCGCAGCCATTCGTCAGTTGATGGGCTTACAAGCCAAAGTGGCCCGGATTATTCGCAATGGGCAAGAAATGGAGGTGCCGATCCAGGAAGTCCAGATCAATGACGTGGTGATGGTTCGTCCTGGCGAAAAAATTCCCGTCGATGGACAGGTGGTGGAAGGCAGTTCGACCATTGATGAGGCTATGGTCACGGGGGAAAGCGTCCCTGTGAAAAAGCAACCTGGTGACGAAGTGATTGGAGCCACGATTAACAAAACAGGGAGCTTCAAGTTCCGAGCCACGCGGGTGGGTAAGGACACGTTTCTATCTCAAATTGTCAAGCTCGTTCGACAAGCCCAAGGCTCTAAGGCTCCCATTCAACGGCTTGCCGATCAGGTGACGGGGTGGTTTGTGCCAGCAGTGATTGCGATTGCGATCGCCACCTTTATGATCTGGTTCACCGCCATGGGAAATCTAACTCTAGCTACCATCACCATGGTGGAAGTGTTGATTATCGCCTGTCCCTGTGCCTTGGGTTTGGCAACCCCCACTTCTATCATGGTGGGCACCGGCAAGGGCGCAGAAAACGGCATTTTAATCAAAGGTGCCGAAAGTTTGGAGACGCTGCAACACATCCAAACCATTGTCCTAGACAAAACGGGTACCCTGACCCAAGGCAAGCCCACGGTCACGGATTTTGTGACGACCCAGGGATCGGCAAATCATAATGAACTCAAGGTATTACACCTCGCTGCATCGGTGGAGCGTAACTCTGAACACCCTCTAGCCGAAGCGGTCGTTCGCTATGCCCAAGCGCAAGAAGTGGAGTTAGGGGAGGTGGAGAATTTTGAGGCGATCGCGGGCAGTGGCGTGCAGGGGCAGGTATTAGGGCACCTGATCCAAATTGGCACACAGCGCTGGATGACGGAACTTGGCATTCCCACCCACGAGCTACAACCCCACGAAGACCGATTGGCCTATCTCAGCAAAACTGTGATCTGGATTGCCGTAGATGGAATAGTCCAGGGCATCATGGGAATCTCCGATGCCCTGAAGCCCTCCTCTATCCAAGCGGTTCGAGCCTTAGAACGCTTAGGACTAGAGGTGGTGATGCTAACCGGAGATAGCCGCTCCACTGCCAAGACCATTGCCCATGAAATTGGCATCACGCAAGTTTTTGCAGAAGTGCGCCCCGATCAGAAAGCAGCTCAGATTGCTGCCCTCCAAAAAACAGGGAAATTGGTGGCGATGGTGGGGGATGGCATCAACGATGCTCCCGCCCTAGCTCAAGCGGATGTGGGGATTGCGATTGGGACGGGAACCGATGTAGCGATCGCCGCCAGTGATATCACCCTGATCTCTGGCGACTTGCAAGGCATTGTGACGGCAATTCAACTCTCTCGCGCCACGATGCGAAATATCCGTCAGAACCTCTTCTTTGCCTTTATCTACAATGTGGCGGGCATTCCCATTGCTGCTGGGATTCTCTATCCCTTCCTGGGATGGCTCCTCAGCCCCGTCATTGCCGGAGCAGCGATGGCCTTTAGTTCCGTTTCCGTGGTCACCAATGCGCTGCGGTTACGGAAGTTTCAACCCAAACCCATTTCATAAACTAGGAGCTAGAGCCATGATTAACCCCCACAAGCTGTTAGGAACCTTCGCTAGTTTAGGGCTGCTTTTAGGAATTGCCACAACCGCAGCAGCTATGGAAATGCCTGCCGAGTCTACACCGCGAGGAACCTTTCAAAAAATTGAGCAACCACTCAGTACGAAGGCTGCAGTCATCGCCGGAGGATTAACGCTGATTGGGTTGGAACTGTGGTGGTTTTTGCTCAGTAAACCCAAAACCCCAAGGAGGGATGTATGAATTACAAACTTTTAATGGGAATTTTAGGCGGCGTCGTGATGGGAGGTGCGATCGCCAGTTTTTCAACCCTCAATCCTATCCAAGCAACGTCTGTGACCATGGCTCAAGGCTTGCCTCACACTACTCCCAGAGGTGGCCCTGCCAACATGCCCTCGATGGGGCAAGCCGATCAGCACTTTATTGAAATGATGGTTCCCCACCATCAAGAAGCGGTAGAAATGGCTGAACTAGCTTTAAGACGCGCTCAACATCCTGAGATCAAGCAATTGGCGACCTCTATCATCAAAGACCAAACCCGTGAAATCAACCAAATGCGAACTTGGTATCAGTCTTGGTATGACGCAAAAGTTCCTACAACCCTATCAGGTATGGGCATGGAGCCAGGAATGATGGGAAGAGGCACCGGAATGATGGGGATGCATCGAGACATGATGGGGATGGAAATGGATCTTGAAGCCCTGAGAAGTGCGCCGAACTTTGACCAGGAATTTATTCGTCAGATGATTCCCCATCATCAGATGGCCGTGATGATGTCCCAGATGGTTTTAAATAGCGCCACTCACCCAGAAATGAATGCCCTTGCTCAGTCCATCATTCAGGATCAAACTGCCGAAATCAACCAAATGCGGCAATGGTACCAAGCTTGGTACCGATAAACCGTAGGAGGGGCATTTTGCCTATCCTACGCAAGCATCCTTAAAGATCTCCCTGGGGTTAGCTGATCAATTATTCCATTAATTTGAAGGATGACAGATTAACCCCACAGTGGAAGATAGGATAGGTATCTTGCTCCTCAATTGTTGAAGACCATGACTCGCTCCTATACGATTCATATCCGTAATCGTCAGACTGGTAAAGTTCACACGATTCAAGTTCCCGAAGACCGTTACATCCTGCATAATGCTGAAAATCAGGGGGTAGAGTTACCCTTCTCCTGCCGCAATGGGGCTTGCACAGCCT
>JAYKHH010000294.1:0-4198 GCA_035285265.1 Leptolyngbyaceae cyanobacterium
TTTCATTCAATATCAAGGCAGTAAAAGGAATCTGGCAAAGCACATTCTCCAGTTTTTTCCGAAAAACATCAACAGACTAGTAGAGCCTTTTGCTGGAACTGCTGCGATGAGTGTTGCTACGTCTGCAAATCAGATTACCCGCAGTTTTTGGTTAAATGAGCTGAATAAGCCTCTAATCGAGCTACTAGAACTCGCAATAGAAAGACCGGACGAGATAGCAGATTCCTACTTGGAGCTATGGAATGAGCAACATACTAATTCTGTAGCCCACTATTTTGAAGTCAGGTCAAAGTTTAATGAGACTCATGATCCAAAATTATTTCTTTATCTACTAGCAAGATGCGTTAAAGGTTCAGTTCGCTACA
The DNA here is from genome assembly GCA_035285265.1 of Leptolyngbyaceae cyanobacterium. GTDB lineage: Bacteria > Cyanobacteriota > Cyanobacteriia > JARCMD01 > JARCMD01 > JAYKHH01. The sequence goes on from JAYKHH010000294.1 coordinate 366, forward strand.
ATTCTGAAGGGTTGTTCAACCAAAGCCCAGACAAAAGACGTAAAGGTACACGACCTGAGACAATGAGAAAAAATATAGCAGGTGTATCTAGTCTACTGAAAGGCAAATGTAAGTTTACAAGTTTGGATTATCGAGAAGTATTAGAGAAAGTTCAGGAGGGTGATTTCATCTACATGGACCCTCCATACCAAGGCGTATGCGGAAATAGAGACTCAAGATATCTGTCTGGGATAGATTTCGATGATTTTGTATTAGCCCTTGAACAGCTAAATCAAAAAAGGGCCGCATTTGCTATCAGCTACGATGGCAAGTTGGGCGACAAAGCTTTTGGCAAAGTTCTTCCTAATAGCCTAAATCTTGAAAGGATCGAAATTGAAGTTGGAAGATCTTCGCAGTCTACATTACTTGGCAAGGAAGAAACCACCATTGAATCATTGTATTTGTCGCCAAACTTATCCAGGAGCCTAGTGACTACTCAAATCAGCGCCATTAGCTATCTTGTCAGGAAACCCAAGCAACTAACCCTCTTGGAACAGCATGGAGAATTCGCAGCAACTACCAGATGATTTCTTGGAACTTTGCCGCTCCATAACAGCAAAGAGACCGAAGGCAGTAATTGATCACATCCTGCAACACGGATTTATTACGACTGAAGAGTTGAAAGGAACCTACGGTTATAACCATCCTCCAAGGGCAGCTAGAGATGTTAGAGAAAATGGTATCCCGTTAGAAACTTTTCGTGTTACCGGAAGTGATGGCAGAAAAATAGCTGCATATCGGTTTGGAGATATTAGTAAGGCAAGATTCACTCGTCTTTCTGGACGAACAGGCTTATCCAAGCAGATTAAAGAGGCGCTGATTAGCAGATATGGGTGTAAGTGTTTTATTTACCTTGCAGAGATAGATGAACGCGAATTGCAAATCGATCATCGTGTTCCTTTTGAAGTTGATGGTGAGCCAGATCTAGCCACAGAAAACTTCATGCTGCTTTGTGGTTCTGCGAACCGGGCTAAATCCTGGTCATGTGAGCATTGCGAAAACTGGAACAATCTTAAGGATAAGTCGATTTGCCTATCCTGTTACTGGGCGTATCCAGAAAACCATGAGCATATCGCGATGCAACAGGTTAGAAGAATAGATTTGCTTTGGGAAGGTGATGACATTGAGATTTATGAAAGGCTCAAGGCAAGGGCTGTCAGTTTAGAAAAAGAACTGCCCGATTTTGTTAAAGAGATGATTGAGCGCGAAACCAAGCGTCATGGCAACGGCTAACCCTACGTTCGTGAGGACGGAACAAAGGTTATCGGTTAGAGTGCAAAGTAGTCTGCTGCCATTGAGCGTCACCGTTAAATGCCACGCACCCTCTCCCAGAAGCTATTTTTTTACTTGGATGATTGTGTGGGCGGTAGATTGGGGATCCTCCTAAAAGCCCTTTCGTCGAAATGACGTTAATCAACCTACCTGAGACTTTTGCGGCTGCCCCAAGGGAGGAGCCGTAAGTAACAAAATCTTTTCCAGTAGCCAGGGAGCTAAGCGGTTAGCCCAGGCGACCAGATGACTTTGCCAGCCTACTAAGATTTCATCTGAGTCTTTTCGCAGCCCCTCCACCAACACCTGGGCCACCTTTTGAGGCGTAGTCGGCACCACCCCCCGAAACCATTGCAGATCTCTCACCATATCTGTTTCCGTCAGGGAGGGAAGCAAGGCCGTTACTTGAACATTGTGGGCGGCCAGTTCGCCACGCAGCGCTTGCGTGAATCCCAAAATTGCAAACTTGGTAGCCGAATAGGTGGCCATTGTAGGAGCTGCCACCTTACCCATCATGCTCGAAACATTGACGATTTTGCCCTCCCGTTGAGCTGCCATCCGTCGGGCAATCAGACGAGTGACCGTATACGTGCCCACTAAATTCACGGCAATCTCCTCTAGGACATGAGAGAGTCTCGATTGCAAAAAGGGAACTTGATAGGCAATCCCTGCACAGTTGACCAACACATGAATAGGGCCGTGATCTCGCCAAGCTTGGGCGATCGCAATACTGACCTCAACAGGCTGAGCGAGATCCAACGGTAGGATCACCGCTTCTGCGCCTAGCAGTTCAACTTCTGTGGCAAGGGTTGCCAACTGCTGGCGATCGCGGGCCACCAACAGCAACCGCTTCATACCATTTTGGGCTAACTCCAGGGCGATCGCTCGCCCAATGCCACGGGAAGCGCCCGTTACCAACGCTGTTTTGCCTTGAATATGCATAGATAAAAACCTCCAGAGTTGAAGTTTGATCTGGCTGTGTACCGGATTAGACCAGGGATGAAGAAAAGTTTCCTCAACACACAGCGAGACAAACAGGGACTCGTCATTTGGGTATGAGCTTGGCCTCACGTCTGAAATCAGCAGGCCAAGGGGTAAAAAATTCTGAGAATGCGAATTATGAACTGTGAATCGACCTAGAAAGAAAAGGGCAGTCCTGAGGGTGAATGAGGATGGAATTCAGGAACTGGATGCTGGGCGATCTCAAGCTCTGATGGAATGATTCTGCAATCTAAACCTAGGAGTGTAAAGCCAAAGTTGATGTCATACATGGTTCAGACACCTCCTGCGAGATAGGAACCGATCAGAACTTACTGAACCTCCATACCCTAGCAGCGGGATCAAACTCATGCAACACTTCTTAACAAAAGCCCAATATTGTTACACAACTATAGAATTCTCTCAGAAACTGAGCCCTGCTGACTGATGGCAGGATCTACCTTGGGTTTGACCGTCAGATCCATTCAGACTCCCCATCCCCAGAAGGATGTTGAACCGGAAAATCATTCCTTTACCGGGGAGCAGAAATCCGATCAAAGTAGGGACGTAGGATTGACATTTTAAGGATTCAACCTAGAAATTAGGAGGAAGATAGCGCACTCCACTTTGCTACTGCCAGAAAATATCTCACGCTTTTGTAGTCCCCTATTGCTTCTATGGCTAAGTCACCGCCTGTCCAACCCTCCCCCCTGCCCCCCTACACAGTTCGGAAAAGCTTGAAATCCAAATTAGTGCGGTTACAGGTTTCGTTAGAGCGTGGCGTAGAGGTGATTATCCCCAAAGGCTTTGATCCCAAGCAGATTCCAGAGATTTTGCACAGAAAACGACTCTGGCTAGAGCGATCGCTGCAGCGGGTAGAGGAGCAACACCAGAATGCCCTCGCCCAAGCTACAGATGCTCTGCCGGAACAGATTGTATTGTCGGCGATCGCTCAAACCTGGCAAGTCGAGTATCAGCCAACGGCATCTTCTAGAGTGACCTGCCGCGAAAGCCCCGATCATCGTCTAGTGCTCACGGGCTTAGTGAGTGATACTGCAACCTGCAAACTCGTGTTACAGCAATGGTTAATCCAAAAAGGGCGGAAGCACTTGGTGCCCTGGCTCCAGTCAGTGAGCAAGACCAGCCAACTCCCTTTTCGGAAAGTGACGGTGAGACATCAGAAAAGCAAATGGGGAAGTTGTACCGATCAGAAAAATATTAGCCTCAACTGTAAATTGCTGTTGCTCCCTGCCCCAGTTGTTAACTATGTGCTAGTTCACGAACTTTGCCATACCGTGCATCTCAATCATTCAGCTCAATTTTGGTCCTTGGTAGGCAGTCATGAAGCAAATTACCAAACCCTCAAAAAAGAACTGCGACAGGTCGAGCGTGAGATCCCCAGTTGGGTCTGATGAGATTCCTTCTGTATTCCCGACACCCTGAGACTCCGTTTACGGCAAACCTGACACCTGGAACCTGACACCCGACACCTAAATTCCCCATGAATCCCTCAAACCAATCCCACCCCTCCCCGTGGTTTTCCCCAG
>JAYKHH010000295.1:0-4679 GCA_035285265.1 Leptolyngbyaceae cyanobacterium
AGCTGTCCACACTCTACGTAAATCGTAGGATAATAAGGCTAAGAGCAGATCTAGCTTTTCTAATCGAGGGTTCCCTGTTCTGGCGATCGCACCTTGAGTATTGTTGACCTGTTATTGTTGAGCTAAATATGCCGATTGAACTCAATACGCTGATTACCTTGCTGTTGTATGGGGCATTGGGGGGGACTTATTTACTAGTAGCACCCTTGGTGATTTTCTTTTACTTAAAGAGTCGCTGGTATGTAGCCAGTTCCTTTGAACGGGGCTTCATGTATTTCTTGGTATTCTTTTTCTTCCCTGGATTGATCCTACTAGCGCCCTTCCTCAATTTCCGACCTCAGAAACGCCAGATCGCTAGCTAATTTTGCATAAACGGATAGGGCTGCGAATTCCAGATGAGACGCATTGATGTAATTGGCATTAGTTTAGGGATTTTCCTGGCAGGGGGATTGGCTTACGTCCTCCTGCAAGCCATTGGTTTAGAGAGTTTCCAAGCTGGGATCTGGAGTCAAGTTCTTTTAGTGGGTGGACTGATCGGATGGTTGGTAACCTACCTAGTTCGGGCAGTCAGTCACAAGATGACCTATAGCCAACAACTCCAAGACTATAAGGAAGCAGTTTTACAAAAGCGTCTCGAAGAACTCACCCCCGAGGAACTCGCCAAACTGCAAGCCGAGATTGAGCAAGAAAGCCCTTAAATGCTTGTGGATTAACGAGCCATTCAGCACCTTGTGAAGGGCATGGCAGTGCCATGCCCCTATCGGCAATTGGGAACCTCATCGATCCAGATTTCAAAGCTAAGTTTTTCATGTGTTTTATATCTATACATAATTAGGATGACTTCAGTTTCAGGTTGTTTGGATGCCTTACGCGATCGCGGTCAATGTGCGCTGATTCCTTTTCTCACAGCAGGTGACCCAGATTTAGAAACGACTGCTGCGGCCCTTCAGGTGCTAGACCAAAATGGGGCGGATGTAATTGAATTAGGAGTCCCTTACTCTGATCCCCTTGCCGATGGCCCGGTAATCCAGGCAGCCGCAACCCGCGCCCTAGAAAAGGGGACACGCCTAGAGTCTGTGCTAGAGATGGTGCAGGCTGTGAGTCCGACTTTGCGATCGCCCCTAGTGCTGTTTACCTACTACAACCCAATTTTGAATCGAGGGGTAGACTCTTTCTTAGAGCAAGTTTCCAAGGTGGGGATCAAGGGCTTAGTGGTGCCTGATTTACCATTAGAAGAAGCAGAAGTTTTGCTAAAACCTGCCGCAAAATGGGGGGTGGAACTGGTGTTACTCGTAGCTCCTACTAGCCCTAAAGAGCGAATTGAAGAGATTGCCCGCCAATCCCAGGGATTCATTTATCTAGTCAGCGTGACAGGTGTGACCGGGATACGGACTCAAATGGAGTCGCGGGTGAAAGACTTAGTTCTAGAACTCCGTAGCGTGACTGATAAACCCATCGGAGTAGGCTTTGGGATCTCCCAACCCGAACAAGCCCGCCAAGTCATGGAATGGGGAGCGGATGCAGTAATTGTTGGCAGTGCCTTTGTGAAGCGACTATCAGAAAAGACCCCTCCTGAAGGATTAAAGGCGATCGCCGAGTTTTCTCGCAGTCTAAAAGCAGCTATTACCGTATCAGGTTAAAAAGACAGTTAAAGAATAAAAAAGACGGCTAGGGATGAAAAACCCTAACCGCCTTTTTTATATTGCTTGTCCTTTATGGGCTTGGCAATCCCAAGCCCATAAAGGACAGTATGGTTGGCAGGCAGAAATCAGGTCTCAGAATTTTCTGACACCTGACACCTGACACCTAATTATTCTGAGCAGCGGAAGCCTTAGAGCGCTTAACCAGCTTGGGCTTTTCAACAGAGCTAGAACCGATGGGGCGGTTGTCCCCTTCTTCGTAGCCATAACCTTGTTCGCCCTGCATCCAAACGGGACGAGTTTGGTCATAGGCCATTTGCAGGGCGGCAGCAGCGATCGCGTGGGGATCGTACTCTTCACCCAGTTGCGCCACAATCGGCAAGAAAGAAGCCATGCGTTCTCCCGTTAGCGCTTCGCGAACTCGGAGTTGGAGCTTCGCCAAATGACGGGCCTCAATTTGAGCACGGGTCGGGACGTTGCGAACTTCCAAAGTTTGACGAACGTGGCGTTCAATATCCCGCAGCTTACGACGCTCGACAGCTTGGATTAAGGAAATTGCCATCCCTTCTTTGCCAGCGCGACCGGTACGACCAATCCGGTGGACATAGTTTTCGACACTATCCGGCAAGTCATAGTTAATCACGCAGGAAAGGTTATCTACATGAATACCGCGTGCCGCAATATCTGTAGCCACAACCCAACGAACCTGTCCTTGGCGGAAACGAGCTAGCAGCCGTTCGCGCTGAACTTGACTTAAATCACCGTGGTATTCATCAACACTGTGCCCTGCGGATTGCAATTGGCTGGTTAATTCCGCAGCAGTTCGGCGGGTTCGTACGAAAATCAAGGCGGATTCAGGGTCTTCCAGTTCCAAGATCGGCTGCAAGGCTCTGGTCTTGGTGCAGCCACGGGGCATAATATAGGCGATTTGATTAATGCGAGTGGGAGCTGCTTTGGGTTGCTCAATGGTAACCGTAATGGGCGATCGCAGGAAGCGATTGACTAGCTTGCGAATCGAAGGAGCCATCGTAGCTGAGAAGAATGCTGTCTGACGATGGGTGGGAGCTTGGCTCAGAATCTTTTCCACATCGTCGATAAAGCCCATATTGAGCATTTCATCGGCTTCGTCTAGCACTAGCCATTTAAGCTGGTCTAGCTTTAGGGTGCCTCGATCCAGCAGATCTAGAATGCGTCCGGGAGTGCCTACAACCATGTGGACCCCTCGCTTAAGGCGCATAATCTGGCGGTCAATGGCCTGCCCACCATAAATCTCTAGAATTTGTAGCTGATTATTGGTATTAAAGCTACGAACTGCCTGACAAACTTGCAGCGCTAATTCACGGGTGGGAGTTAATACCAAGGCTTGAACAGCGTTAGTGTTAACATCAAGTTGCTCCAAAATTGGAAGAGAAAACGCCGCCGTTTTCCCAGTGCCGGTTTGAGCTTGCCCCATCACATCTCTACCAGAGAGTAGATGAGGAATGGCTTGAGCTTGAATAGCAGTAGGAGTGGTGAATCCTAATTCTTCTAAATGGCGTACGCGGGATTCAGATAAGCCTAAACTGTTGAACGAAAGAGTCATTGAGTCTCGTAAATGAAGGTCATTGAGTCGCAGACATACTGCCCTTCCCAAGCTCTTTTAAGCTTGGTAGCAGGCTTTTCGTTTCCCAGAGCGGCCTCTGAACTAACCCCACCCATTTGCTAACATCCGTTATCTGTTAACGATTGCTAGTAAACGGGCAGGCGGAACGTCTCTAAGAAAATAAATTCGGCGGGATGCCTTTCCACCGTTTGAGCCGTATCGAAGACTAGTAGTTTGATTGAGGCGGCTTCACCCCATTTATACATGAAAAAGTAAAGCCTACCTTGTCTTTGTCAAGGCTCTGTTACTAATCTCTACATGGCAGTATAGAAAATAGTAACTTGATATGAAGAAATTTTACAACTTTTAACTAGAAATTGTCCAATATCATCCTTTTGATCCATTGATTACTTGACCATATAAGTCATAGATGTCTGCATCTGTGATCTCGACAGCTACCAAAGATCCCAGGCGGGCACTCCCTTGTACGTACACCAAGCCGTCTACTTCCGGAGAAAATCGGGCTGACCGACCGACTAATTCCCCCGTTTCTGGGTTTTCCTGCTCAATTAAGACATCGACACATTTACCTACTTCAGCTTGATTTTTCTTCAGAGAAATGGGCTGTTGTAGGGACATCAGGGCATCCCGACGCTCATCCATGACGGATTGGGGGAGTTGATTCGGCAAGGTATAGGCGGGAGTTCCTTCCTCGGCAGAGAAAGTAAACACGCCCACATGGTCAAATTCATGCCGTTGAACAAATTGCATTAAATGTTCAAAGTGTTCCTCGGTTTCCCCTGGGAAGCCCACAATCAGGGTAGTACGAAGCACCGCTTCAGGAAGTGCTGTCTTAATTCGCTCAATAATGCCATCGTTCACTCGCCCCTGCCAGGGACGATTCATTGCCCGGAGCACCTCTGGATGAGAGTGCTGAAGGGGTAAATCCAAGTAGGGCAGGACATTCGGGGTAGATTGAATGGCCTGGATTACAGGGGGAGTCAACCCAGTGGGATAGGCATAATGCATCCGAATCCAGGGAATGTCAACTTTCCCCAAAGCTTGCAGTAGGTCTGCCAACTTAGGTTCCCCATAAATATCAACCCCGTAGTTAGTCGTAATCTGGGAGATCAAGATTAGCTCCTGAACTCCTTCTGCGGCTAACTGTTTGGCTTCCGCAACAATGGACTCTATGGTTCGCGATCGCTGATTGCCCCGTAAGTGAGGAATAATGCAAAAGGCGCACCGATAGTCACAGCCCTCAGCAACGCGCAGGTACGCAACGCCCTCTGTGGTCGTTCGATAGCGAGGGGTCGTTTCGTCGGCAATATAGGTCGGTTCCGCAGAAACTTCGGAGACCCGTTCCCCAGTTTGAACCCGTTGAATCACTTCAACGATTTTGTTGTAGTCGCCTGTCCCTACAAGGGCGACGGCTTCTGGAAGTTCTTCTAAAAGTT
>JAYKHH010000296.1:0-3437 GCA_035285265.1 Leptolyngbyaceae cyanobacterium
ATGTTTTGGCAGGGGGTGGTTTAGGGCGTACCCACAATAAAGAAGAAACCTTTCCTCGTCTCGCTGATCCGATTGGCTATGTGGATAAGGCCGACATCTATGACTTGATGAAGGCGATCGTGGCAACCCAACGGGACTATGGCGATCGCACCGATCGGCGTCATGCTCGGATGAAGTATTTAATTGAAGATTGGGGTGTTGAGAAGTTTCGCGCCAAGGTTGAAGAGTATTTTGGTAAATCCTTGAAGCCCTTCAAGGACTTGCCAGAATTCAAGTACCTAGACTTTTTGGGTTGGCATGAGCAAGGTGACGGCAAGCTGTTCTATGGCATCTCCATTGAAAACGGACGGGTGAAGGATGAAGGCTCCTTCAAGCTGAGAACCGCTTTGCGGGAGATTGAGCAAGAGCTAGCTCTGCCAATGTTACTGACTCCCAGCCAAAATCTGATCCTGTACGAAATTGACCCCGCACATAAAGCCAAAATTCAGCAAATCCTCAGCCGATGCGGGATTAAAACCGAAACGGAGATTGATCCTTTAGTGCGGTACTCGATGGCTTGCCCTGCCTTGCCAACCTGCGGCTTAGCCGTAACCGAGTCTGAACGCGCCCTGCCCAGCATTTTGGATCGGGTTCGGGCGTTGTTAGTGAAAGTGGGGCTAGAAGAAGAACACTTTATTGTGCGGATGACCGGATGCCCAAACGGTTGTGCCCGTCCCTACCTAGCAGAATTAGGTTTTGTGGGCAGTGCGCCAGAAAGCTACCAGGTTTGGCTCGGTGCATCCCCTAACCAAACTCGCCTCTCCCAAGCCTACGTAGAAAAGCTTCATATTAATGACTTAGAAATAGGTCTAGAACCAGTGTTTGTCTTCTTTAAGCGATCGCGTAAACCCAAAGAAAGTTTTGGAGATTTCTGCGATCGCGTTGGCTTAGAAGCCATCCGTAATTTTGCTCAAGCCTATGAACCGGGAAGTGCGATCGTTGATTCGATCACTGTTTCCAGTGCTGACAGTGAAGGCAATAAAACCAGCAAGGTACGTCGTCGCATCAGCGTTAACGATCCGGTCTATACGCAATTCCAAGCCTTAGCCGCTCGCCAAGGCAAACCCGTCAGCCAGTTGGCAACGGAAGTCCTAGCTGCTTACTTAAAAGACCATCCAGACGCTTAGGCTCGTTGATGCAATTCTGTCTGGAACTCTTCGGGAGTTGTCTACTGTTAGCAGGCAACTCCCGAAAAGTTTTAACTATAACCTGAGGATTTCCAATCGGAGAGGAAGTGATTCGATGGATACCTTAGCTAAGGATCGCACCGCAGTTGAAAAAGTTCTCCAAGATTTTGCCTTCAATCCCCAACTGTGTAACTCCTGAGTAAAATGAGGAAAACCCTGTAAATAGGAAGCCTCCATGATTCCAACCGTAATTGAAACCTCTGGGCGTGGTGAACGTGCCTTTGACATTTACTCTCGCCTACTGCGGGAGCGGATTGTCTTCCTAGGTCAAGCAATTGATGCAGAGGTCGCCAACCTAGTTGTCGCTCAGTTGCTGTTTCTAGAGGCAGAAGACCCAGAAAAAGATATTTACCTCTACATCAACTCCCCCGGAGGCTCTGTCAGTGCAGGCATGGGGATCTTTGACACCATGAATCACATTCGAGCCGATGTCTCCACCATTTGTTTAGGTTTAGCCGCCAGCATGGGAGCTTTTCTACTCAGTGCAGGTCAAAAAGGGAAGCGCATGAGCCTGCCTCACTCGCGGATTATGATCCACCAACCCCTAGGTGGTGCCCAAGGGCAGGCGACTGATATTGAGATTCAAGCCAAGGAAATTCTCTACCACAAGCGGCGCTTAAACGAATTCTTGGCGGAGCACACCGGACAGCCCATTGAACGGATTGAGCACGATAGCGAGCGAGATTTCTTTATGTCGGCGGCTGAATCCGTAGACTATGGCTTGATCGATCAAGTCATTGATCGCCGTCCGTCGGCTAGCCATCCCCTAGTCCAAGTTTAGGATTCATTTTTGTTTAGAAGGTAGATCAGAAGGGGGCTTTACAAAGCCCCCTTCTGACTGCTGTGCCCCAATGTTGTGCCCCAATGTAAAATGCAGGGATCAGAACGACACGATGCGCCGAGTCATTCTATTTATTGCAACCAGTCTAGATGGCTATATTGCCAGAACCTCAGGAGAGGTAGATTGGCTATTTACAGACCAAGACTACGGCTATACCCCTTTTTTTGCTCAGGTGGATACTGTTTTGATGGGACGACGTACCTATGAGCAGGTTCAATCTTGGGGAGAGTACCCCTATGGGGAAACGCAGGGCTTTGTGTTTTCGAGAATGCTTCGGGATCAGTCTCATCCACAGGTGAAAATCATCTCAGAGGATGTGACCCGTTTTGTGAAGGGTTTAAAAGACCTTCCGGGGAAAAATATTTGGTTGGTCGGGGGAGCAGAACTGGTTCACTCTTGTCTACAATCCGATCTGATCGATGAGTTGATAATTTCTGTCCACCCTATTCTCCTGGGAGAGGGCATACCGTTGTTTCGTCCTCCCTTCTCTATAAAGAACCTGAGCTTTCAGCATTGTGAGGCGTTTGATACGGGCTTACTGCAATTAACTTATTTCATTGGCAAGTAAATACCAGATGGCAGAGCACTTTACTTCCCTTAGGAAGAGTTTTGCAGGGAAAGTTCTTGATAGGTTCTAAGGAGTGTTGCGAAGTACGATGGGTCACATGGTAGTTTGACCTGCTAAGCTAAATCGAAGTTCCCATGCGAGTGCGTATGGGAGGTGTGAATGGGAGTGTTAATGCGATCGCGACCCCTATGGAAATGAGAATCCTAGCTGCCTTGGTCTTGGTCACCGTGATTTGGCTGGTCAGTTTGGTAGGGTTTCTGATCAACCCCGGTGAAGCCCAATCTTCTAAGCTCAATCAATCCCTATCTTTGCCTCAAGTGAGGGTTGACCCTCGACCTCTATGGGAAACTGCAACAGCTAGGGGGGGGGCTCAATTAATGGTTGCAGCCTGTAAGTCTCAGCCAGAAATTGAGCCTCACTTACAAGTAGAACGACGGCGACCTATCATTGCCAATCGACGAAAACAGACTAAAGATTTCAAGGCCACCCCTGACCCCAAACAAGTCGTAGCCTTGGCCCACCCTACCAATTACGGAGAACGCTTTGCGAAAGACGTGAAGGGTCGTTTCGTGAATAATCAACCCATTGTGGTTCTCCATGAAACTGTTGGCTCCGCATCCTCTGCCATTAACCTGTTTCAAACCCCTCATCCTAGGGATGAAGACCAAGCTAGTTATCATGCCTTAATTGCTCAAGATGGAACAATTGTTTACCTAGTTCCCCCTGATAAACGAGCCTTTGGCGCTGGTAACTCCCTCTTTTCTGGCCCTCAAGGTATAGAGGGGGTGCAGACCAATCCTAA
>JAYKHH010000297.1:0-5688 GCA_035285265.1 Leptolyngbyaceae cyanobacterium
AGAAGGAACTCAACAATCTCACACCGCCGCCGAAAACACCGCCTACATGAAGTGTTTTCTGAAAGGAATTGTGGAGCGGGAACCCTTTCGGAAGCTACTAGCGAATTTATACCTGGTTTACGATGCCTTGGAAACAGAACTGCGCCGTCACCCAGATCATGCGATCGCTGGCCCTATGTATTTCCCTGAGCTAAACCGCACTGCCAATCTGGAAAGGGATCTAGCATTTTACTACGGTGACGATTGGCGGGAACAGATTGCGCCTTTAGCTGCGGGTCAGGTTTATGTAGATCGCATTCATACCCTTGGCAACACCCAGCCTGAGTTGCTAATTGCCCATGCCTACACCCGCTATATGGGCGACTTGTCTGGGGGACAGGCATTGAAAAATATTATCCGTTCTGCATTGAGCTTACCGCCCGATCAGGGAACTGCGTTGCATGAATTTGAGCAACTACCCACCGTCGAGGCAAAGCGAGCCTTCAAAGAGAAATACCGGGATGCCCTCAATGCGTTGCCCGTAGATGATGCAACCATTCAACGAATTGTGGAGGAAGCCAACTATGCCTTCACGCTAAATCGAGACGTGGTGCATGAGCTAGAGGCAGATGTCAAAGCAGCCATTGGTGAGCACGTATTTGACCTGCTCACCCGTCAAGCCATCCCCGGTGCAACGGAGCGGCCTGTTCATGGTTCTGTGAAAGCACCAGTTGTTGAATACAGCATTTAGCCCCCCTCAGGACAGCAGTATTCCCATCCAATTCAGGGGGCGATGCTTAAGGCGGATGCACCAACCCCCATGAGTCTGAGAGGGTGTTTAAAAAGTCCCCAACGGTGAGATAAATGACCCCGATCTCGAGGCTTGGAAGGCTTTTCTCGGAGGCGTGATCCGAGATTTTGTAACGTCACGCTCCCCTTTTCAAACACCCTCTGAGGGTGAATCATTCACTCCGTGACTCCTCTGTGGGGGGATTGCACCTTTAAGGTTAGGATCCGCGCAAAAAGAAGTTGTTCATTTTTGAAAACCAATGGCTGAATTTCATCGGGTTTATCAGCAAAGTGTTCAAGTTATTTTTGCGCGGATCCTAGCTCAGCAAGGGGTCATGCCGCTGCAAGGACACACTGCCAATCAAGCTTTCATCGAACTGACGAAAGCCTAACGTTAAAGGTTTTTCCTCACACATTCCTCATGTTTTGAAGCTAGGTTTTAGGTAGGTGTTGTTGCCCTAAACAGTGGTTTGCATCCTCCTCTCATTGACCTAGCAAAGCGGTGTGCCAGCACGGGAGGGTAAGGGCAGGGTCACTTCAGAACTCAGCAAGATTTTAGTGGGAGGATTTCAGGCAATGCAAACTACAGAGATTTCAACCTTCTCCTCAGTTTATGGCCCTGTGCGATCGTGGCGCTTTGGGCAATCCCTAGGAATTGATGCCATTGGGCCAGAGTCTAGCTGCCCCTTTAATTGTGTGTATTGTCAATTAGGCGAGATTCAGCACCAGCATGGTAACCGTCAAATCTTCGTCCCAACTAGAAAAATTCAGCAGGATCTGCAATCCTTTGATTTCCGCTCCGTGAACACCATCACCCTCAGTGGGAGCGGTGAGCCAACAATGGCGCAGAATTTAGGCGAAATTCTGACTATGGCAAAGCAGATGACCGCTAAACCAATCGGCGTATTGACTAACGGCAGCCTACTGAGCGATCGCGCAGTCCGTGAAGAACTGGCGATCGCGGATTGGGTTGCCGTCAAAGTTGATGCTGTTTTTGCAGACTCACTCCGTCGCATCAATCGCCCCATCCCCACCCTCAGCCCCCAGGAAATGTGGGCGGGACTCCTGCAATTTCGCCAAACCTATTCAGGGCACCTGGCCATTCAAACGATGCTCCTCAGTCCTTGGAACAATCGGGATCAGACAGAATACATCCAACGGATGCAAGCCTTACTGCCAGACGAAATCCAACTCAACACCCCCACAAGATTGCGACCCCTCACCCATCAGTTAGAAGCACGGGGCAATCATTCGCCCAAAACCTCCTATGCAACACGGCAACTGAGGCGAGTGCAGGCTGAAGTGCTACAGGTGTTTGGCGATCGCATTCAACGGGCGATCGGAATTCCCGTACGTTACCCCCTGTTCAACTCATTGCTAAACCAGGAGGGAGAAACCGGATGACCCATCAAACACTGAATCCTTATGCTCAGCTTTTAGAAATTCCCCCTGGTTATCTCAACATCATGGGATACGTCGATACGTCAGAGGTGAATGGGCCAGGTTGCCGAGCGGTGATCTGGGTGCAGGGATGTCTGCGAGAGTGTCCAGGTTGCTTTAATCCAGCTTCCTGGTCGTTTGAGATGAATCAACTGATTGCTGTGGATGCCCTTGCCCAACAGATTCTCAGCAACCCTCGCAATCAGGGTGTCACCTTTTCTGGCGGAGAACCCTTCTGGCAAGCCCCTGCCCTGGCAGAGTTGGCACGTCAAGTCAAAGCAGCCGGATTAAATGTCATGTCCTTTACTGGTTTTACCCTGGAACAACTGCGATCGCCCCAGGCTCCAGCGGGGGCTCAGGACTTGCTAGAACAACTCGATATTTTGATTGACGGTGCCTATGTGCAGTCCTTAGCCATCCACTCACCGGATTCCCTTGTTTCTTCTAGTAACCAGCGAGTTCACCTTTTCAATCCTGCTTTTCAAGATCAACTCACGTGGGCCAGTGATCAGATGGAGATCCATGTGCTGAAAGATGGCAGTCGGATTGTCACAGGCTACCGGGGCCAACTGAATCTGGCTGAGAGGGTGTTTAAAAAGTCCCCAACGGTGAGATGAATGACCCCAATCTCGATGTCTACCCACGGTCGAATGAAGCTTGGAAGGCTTTTCTCGGAGGCGCGATCGGAGATTTTGTAACGTCACGCTCCCCTTTTCAAACACCCTCTGAGTCAGAGCTATAAGCCAACAACTACCTAATTAGGTTTGTAGAATCACAAGTAGAATCAAGATAGCGTGCGCCTCTTAAGGGGATCTTCCAATGGTACAGCCTCCTACTAAACTTCTGACGCTAGAAGAATTTCTCCAGATGCCAGAGACAGAACCCGCCAGCGAGTACATTGATGGGTTGATCATCCAAAAGCCAATGCCCCAAGGAGAGCACAGTGCAATTCAGACTGAATTAGCGCCTGCCATCAACGGGGTCGTAAAACCCAAACAGATCGCACGGGCTTTTACAGAACTACGCTGTAATGTTGGTGGCCGCTCAACGGTGCCTGATATTGCCGTGTTTCTGTGGCATAGAATTCCACGCAAGGAGAATGGGGGAGTCGCCAACGTTTTTTCAATGGCTCCAGATTGGACTATCGAAATTCTTTCACCGGATCAGAGCCAAACTAAGGTGACTAAAAATATTCTGCATTGCCTCAAGCATGGAACTCAGATGGGGTGGCTGATTGATCCAGAGGAACAATCTGTGTTTGTTTACCTACCCGACCAATCAACGGCTGTCTACGATGAACTGGGGACACGATTGCCAGTACCAGACTTTGCTCAAGACTTTAACCTCACCGTAGAAGGTCTTTTTAGCTGGTTGTTGGAGTGAGACAATTGAGGGATCGTCATCCTCCCCAATCCCCTCATAGCGATCGCCATGCAGCGGGATTGTTGGGCGGCTGTAACTCACAATGCATGATGACTCGCTCAGATATGGGTAATCCGGCTTCCAACTCTTTCAGTCTAATGTGTTGAAAACCAGGCGTTAGCTCAGATTCGTCAAGCGTGCGAAACCCTAGTTTTGAGTAGAAAGGAGCATTCCAAGGGATGTCTCGAAAGGTGGATAACGATACTACACAATAGCCATGAAGTTTTGCCCAAGCACAAACCGTATCCACCAATGCAGATCCAATCCCTTTTTGCCCATGTTTAGGATCAACATCTATTTCTTGGAGGTATAGTGTGCCATCCACCTCATGAGTGATGGCATACCCAACTACTGCATCCTGCCGATCCACTGCAACCCATACCTGCCCTGCTTGGAATCGTTGCTGCACAAACTCTAGTGGCAGTGGCGCAGCGTTAACCAAAAAGGAATAGGGAGTATTCAGAAATAAACCAGCGGCTGACTTTTCAATGTCAGACAGCAGGATTAATTCTTCCATACGAGCAGAACGGATGGTATAGCCTGATTCAAGAGCCTTCATGGATGACTGGCAAATATGATCCTTTCCAATTTAGCCGCATCATTGTACTCAACTGCTCTATCCATCTATCTCTGCCAAACATTTGAAGGCGACATTGTTAAATGTCAGTCTCCAAGGTCGGCGCACCTGCGGGAAGGGCGAAAGAAAACGTTCCCATTTCTGGCTCGACCCAGGTTTCTAGGAGAACGTTTTCTGAGGAGTTCGACGATAGGGCTATCGAATTCACGTTGTTAAGCGACTGGCTACTTAGCCGTGTTTTAAAGGCCGGTCAAAGCCTTATTACTTTTTAAGCAGGATAAATACTTCAGGGGATTTTAAAACAGACTCTAGCCTCGAATTACAATCTCAGCCGATAAGCCCAAAGATCGCCCATTTGTTCCGTTCAGCGCCATGATGGAGGACAAGTGGGAGGTAGGATCTCTGACGGGGCAACTTTATATCAGATATGATATAAATACGGCATAGAACCTCAAAGTAAACCTTTAGTGTGGCTGCATGGTCAGGTGAAAACCCCACCTTTCAGTCTAGAAGCGCGAATCGAAACAGGTTTTCTGCTCAGGCAATTACAGGAAGGTGAATCGCTTGGGTTGCCCTATTCACGGCCTATGCCCAGTATCGGAACTCGTTGTCATGAATTACGGATTCGAGATGCTGATCACAACTGGAGGATCATTGATCGCCTCGATGACGATGCCATCTTGATTATTGAGGTCTTCAAGAAAACGACCAGAGCCACACCCAAGAACGTGATTGAGGTTTGTCAAAAGCGCCTGAGTCAATACGATGCGGATTAACCGGAGTAGTGCGATGGATCAAGCGAAGAGAGAACGTATAGAAGCTAAGGGCTGGAAGGTCGGAACCGTCTCAGATTTTTTGGAGCTAACACCGGAAGAGGTGATCTTGGTGGAAATCAAGCTGGCTCTTAGCCAAAGCTTGAAGGAGCGTCGGCAAAAACTGATGACTCAAACTGAACTCGCCTCTAAGATGAGCTCTAGCCAACCTCGAATTGCCAAAGCTGAAAACGGGGATGCTTCCGTCTCGATTGAATTGTTGATTCGGGCGATGTTAGCCACAGGTGCCACCCCTCAAGAGATTGGACAGGTGATTATCGGCGTGGGGTAAAAGCAATTCAATTTCAAATGGAGTGTGGGATAGGCGAGATCGCCCCTTCGTTCTGTTTAAAACCGCTATGGAAGACAAGATTGTAAACAGGGTAATTGGCTGGAATCCAAATTAGCAACGAGAGAGATCGCAGGCTTTCCTACGAGTCATCAGAGGCGTAAATCTGCCCACCCTTCCCCCAGAGCATGGCACAGGGCCATACCCCTTGGATCTTGAAAGGAAGCAAAGAGTGAAATCCTTGCTTCAGAAGCAGTAGTCGAAGGCAGAGCGTTCAACTCAGCGGAGTCAAATCGAGCCTAACACCCTAAGTCCTCCGGACAGGCTATGCCAACGGCTTCGCGCAGGGCAGCGCCTGACACCTGACACCTGACACCTGA
>JAYKHH010000298.1:0-8591 GCA_035285265.1 Leptolyngbyaceae cyanobacterium
GGCGGGAGCTTCGTAGAGAGTGATTTTCTGCCCTCCATAGGTACGAGCTTCCTGAAGCATTTGCTTCCAGGACTGCAATTTTTTTAACAAGTTAGCAGAGAGTCCTTTGGAGTTAACTCGATAGCAAGTTAAAGCATCGGGAATCCCCTCTATTTTCCAGTAGGGATGTAATGCAATTCGCAGCCAGCACTCCACATCTTCAGAAGCTTGCAACTTGAGATCAGGATTAAAGTAGCATACCTCTGTTCCCTGATCTGTAGAAATCAGGAATTGGATATCATCTAACACGGCTCGGCGAATCACTGGCACGGAACCATTGCCGATAGGGGTGCGACACAGCAAATCCAACAGAGTAATATTCGTGAGTTTAGTAAATTGGTAGATACCTAGGGGAGTATCATTTTCATCGATCAGGGCAGAGCGGCAGAAGCTAACACCGACCCAAGGTGAATTTTCTAAATGTTTAACGTGCTTTATTAACTTATCGGGTGTCCAGAAATCATCAGCATCCAAAAGGGCAATATATTCACCAGTGGCGTGACGAATTCCCAAGTTCCTGGCAGAAGCTATACCCCGATTTTCTTGAGACAAAATTTTAATTCTGGGATCTAAAAATTGGCGACAAATTTCAATGCTGCGATCTGGGGATCCATCATCTATAATCAGCAACTCAAAGTTTTGATAAGTCTGGTTCAAGACTGATTTCACAGCCTTGACAATATACTTCTCAGCTCCGTAGACCGGAATAATCACAGAAACTTTTTTCATAAAAAGCTCACTTTTTGACTCTTGCTATACAGCTTGTTAGCCCTGTAAACATGCATCAGAGCATAGGATTTCTATCTCTCTATTATTTCGCTTCAAGCGGAAACTCTTTGCCGCTATAAAACACATGGTAGGTGGTGAGAACTGTATAAATTGGCAATACAACTGCATGGACTATTAAAACAGCAGTGGCAACGCCTATAACATTCCATTGCAGTCCAATCATTAGAGCAACCACAAAAAATAGTGTGAATACAACATCACAATAGAACGCTAGATGAGGTTTATCGATCGCTACTAGTAGCTGAGAGGCAGAATCTGCAAAGGGCCGAGGAATCGCTGAAAGACAAATTAAAATTAAAATCGGAATTGCAGGAATCCACTTTTGGCCAAATACGATGGGTACATAGACAGGGGCTAAGACTGACTGCAATAGCACCACAGAGCAAATAACGACTGCAATTAGCTTCAGGCTATTAAAGTAGGATTTCTTGAAGTCAGACCACTGAGAACGAGCTGCACAAAAATGGGGTAATAGGGCTATATAAAGAGCATTAATAATACTGAGACTAATACCTAAGCCTGCATTAAAAGCGAAGAAGTAAATTCCTAGCGCTTTGATACCAATAAAGTGACCGATCATCAGATAATCTAGATTATTCCTGAGAGTCTTTAGGAATTGAATCCCTAAAATGCTCCGACCAAACATAAAAATATCTTTCCAATAGTAGGTTGTAAAAGCTTGAGTTGGTCGCCAAGCATGGCGTTGAAAAAACAAATAGGCCCAGAGGGGAGTCACCAAGACTGCGGGCGCTACAATAGACCAGATCCCCCACCCCAAAAATGCTAATCCAGCAGTCAAGATATTAGCGATTGAAGTCACAATAGCACTGTTGGTGGCAATTATTTTTAGATCGTTTTCTCGACGAATCAACCCTTCCTGAATTAAACCAATCGGGGTAATCAGATAAATAGTTGCCATGGCACAAATGGGTAGGATTAATTGACTTTCATGATAAAAGTTGGCAACCACAAATGCCATCAAGCACTGAATCACAAATAAGCTAGAATAAACAACCCAATGCAACCAAAAAGCAGAGTTACATAAATCAGCTAATTGTTCCTGTTTGGCTTGAATAATCTTGGCGTTAATACCTATATCGGAAAATACCTTAGTTAATTCTTGAAGGGTTAAGATGATCGCAGTCAAACCATATTCATGGGGGCTTAGGAAATGGGATAAGATCACCGTCGTAATCAGTCGGGAAACCCTGACAAACACCTCGGAAATTCCCAGCCAACTAATATTGTGAAAAAGTCTGCTGTTAGCTAAATCTTTCAACATGTTTGTGAGCCTTGTAGGAAGATGAAATAAAATCTACTTGAGGCTCATATCGGGTTCCATAGATATAATCCTTGACTTGTCAAATACATAACGAGTTGCCCATAGTGTAAATAAAGGGAGTGCGATCGCATGGACGATCAAAACGGCTGTTGCGACTCCAATTGCTTGCCATCTGACTCCAATCAGTAGTGACCCTACAAAAACGCACGTAAAGAGCAAATCCCAACGCAAAACTAGTTGAGGCTTATCAATACTTACTAATAGGTTAGAAGCAGCATCTGCAAAGGGCCGAGGAATCGCTGAAAGGCAAATTAAGATTAAGACTGGAATAGCTTCAATCCATTGATGTCCAAATATAACGGGAACATAGAAGGGAGATAAACTTGACTGTAAGATTACCAGCGGAATCATGACGTAGGCAATTATTTTTAGACTACTAAAGTAAGACTGTTTAAACTTAGCCCAATCTTCTCGGAGAGCACAAAGATGGGGAAGTAGAGCAGCACTTAAGGCATTCATGACACTGAGGCTAATTCCTAATCCAGCATTAAAGGCAAAGTAATAAGCCCCCAATTCCTTAATGCCAATCAGACGACCTACCAATAAATAATCCAGGTTATTTCTTAAGGTTTTAAGTAAGGAAACCCCTAAAATATGCTTGCCAAACCTTAAAATCTCAGACCAATACTGGCTTGTAAAGCCTTGGTTGGGACGCCAGCTTTGATTCCTGTGAACCATATAAATCCAGAGAGGCGTGATCAAGATTCTAGGAATAATGAGAGACCAAAGCCCCATTCCCATAAAGGCAAGAAATGCACTTAAGAAGTTGGCAAGCGGCAACTGAATAGAGTTAATCATAGCTACAGCCTTCAGACGATTCTCCCTGACAATCAAAACAAACTGAATATTTGCCAAGGGAACCATCCAATACACCATTGCTGATATACAGATGGGTAGGATTAACCGATGATCTTGATAAAACCAGGAAATAGGAAAGGCCAGCAAGCATTGGAGAACAGAAATCCCTATAGAAACTAGCCAATTAAGCCAGTAAGCAGAGTTACAGATGTCATTGAGGTGCTCTTGGTCAACCTGTATAACCTTGTCATTAATACCTACAGAGGTTAAGACATTTACCAAATCATGAATGGTCAGAATAATGGCAGCTAGACCATATTGATGGGGACTCAGAAAGCGAGCCAAAATTACAGTGGTTAATAGTCTGGAAACTCGAATAATAATTTCTGAAACACCTAGCCAGCTTAGGTTACGGATAAATCTATTGCTTAGTAGTTTTGGGAGTGGATTGATGTTCCTCAGGATTGCCATTACTATACGCAGGGAATATTTTTCGTTCAGGTCTTGAATATCTTTCCAATGCCAGGAAGATTTCTAGAAGGGTCAACTCAATTAAGACCTTTTCTATCAAGCAGTTTTATGTCGAGCTATGTTTGCCAAAAGAGCAATGAAAAGCACTGTGGCAATGACATTGCCTTATTTTTATCGGCTTTATCTTTCCGAAGGGTAGGAGAGATTCAGAAAAGTTTGAGGTTTGGTTTGTGATCAGCAATCTATCCTTGTGATAGCGACAAGCCTTGCACCTTTTTTGAGGAAATCAATTCCCGTTTTTCATTTAATGCCAATCCTAGGATGATTAAACCAGGCCAATATACATAGGCGATTACTTCCAGGTTCTCAGCAAAAGAAAATAAAAAAAGAACCAATAAAATAGCTAATCCTATCTGAGCAGTTCTGCTGTCTTTGACCTTGATCAATAGATCAATAAAGCTCCATGACATAGCAAAAGCTACTGCTAAAAAGCCCACAATGCCATGGGTAAAGAGCAGGCCAAACCACAAATGATGGGAACCAATGGGTTTATAGGTAGTTGCTTCTGGCCCACGGGGTTCTAGAATGCCATGCCCCCAGATGGGAGCCTCGTTCCACCAACGCTCTAGGGAGATGCGCGCTAACATAGCTCTCACATTGGACGATCCGCGCCGTTGGCGGTCAAATCCTTCTCTAAAGTTTTGAAGGAGGTCCAAGACTTGGGAGCCAAACAATCCGCCCAGGAAACAAATCACCCCGGAGGTGATTTGGAGGCTAGGTCGAGCGAGATTACCTAGCAACCACACCAGCACAGGAACAACTACAAGCGATAACAATCCGAGACGTGACACTGAGACGAATACCATAGCCACTGAACTAACCATGCCCATCCAGCGCCATCGGGGATTGGATTCTTGACTAGTCAGCCAAAAATAAATGTTGCCAACCAAGCCCAAAGCTGGAGCCCAAGGGGTAAATAGGACTAAGCGGACGGATTCATTTTCCGTTTCTCCATCAAATCCATAGAGCGTGACGTTGTAGTAAAGCTCGCCCACCCCCCCGATTTTGTAAAGCGGAGACAGAAATAAAGGCTCTGGTAAGTTAGCAGCTACGGCGGCATAGCCAACCCCAATAAAAAATAGACACTGAAGGCACAGAATACAAACGGCACGATAGATCAATTGGGGTCGAATTTTCAGACAACCAATTAGGGGAAAGAGGGCTAGCAATGCCCAAGTGCGGACAAAAAAGTTAATGGTGGATTTTCCAAGTCGGTCTGCCATCCCAAAGTCAAGATGCCCCATGACTAGGGCAACCTCGATCACCAGCATGGCCATGATCCAAACCCAAACTCCTAGAGGAATCTTGATTCTTTCCTCAGTGGGAGTGGTCTCTGTTTGCTGCCAGAGCTTGATACATAGGTAAAACCCTAAGAACCAGGCGATCGCAGGGATAACCAAGTGCAAAGCTCCTAGAAAATACAATCCATAGGTGCCAATGATGGTATACCAAACCACCTTTTCTTCCAGATTTTGAGGCTTTATCATTGCTTTGATCGAAGCTGTTCCTGTGAAAGAGGGCGCAAGCTTTGCGCCCCTACCGAAATTGCTGTTGCCATCCTAGAGAATGCGGATCTCGGTTGTTTCTCTGTTAGAAATCTCCTCCGTTGAAGAAGCTTTCTTGCAAAGGATCAGAGACTTACCAGGGAATTCTTAAACTTCACTAAACCCTGGTTTCGGTTCCATAGCTGGGTTTAAAGTCATTAGCTTTTGGTTCCTTAGAGCTATCGTGCCAATCCCTGTACTAATCAGCAAAGACGCGAGAACTCCCCCTGCCACTAGGAGGGGTACCTGGGAATTTGCCTCTAGAGGCAAATTGGGTTCTTCTAGCATCTGCACCGGTGGGAAAGAGCCAAACACATTCACCTTGGAAATATCCAGGTTCGCTAAGGTGGAAGCAAAAACGGCTTCAGCAACTTGTAAGTCTCGTGTTAGAGCTTGCAAGGTAGAACCATAGCGGGATAAAACCTTGAGCTTACTTTCAAGCTGGTTAATCTGTTTGTTTAGCTCTTGAGCCTGTGCTCTAAACCCTTGTTGCTCTGACTGAGCCGTCACTAATGCCTGGGAGAGGCTTTCACGAGCTGCCCCAGCGGAGCGGCTGGCAGCCCCAGGATTGAGTTTTACTAGGGTTGTTTGATTAACAGGTTGTCCCAAAATTAATTGACTGCGGCTCAATAGAGCTGCTTGAGCTGTATCTCGTTTGGCTTTTTCTTCAATAATTGCGGGATGCGTTGGTAAAAACTGAGAGCTGAGATTGACCAGCTTACCGCTGGAGTCGCTGTACTCCTGGAAGTATTTCTGAAAGAGCGGATCGGTTTGCAGGGCGAAGGTATTGGCAGCTTGAGTGGGTGAGAGCTTAAGGTTGCTGGCGAGTTGAGTGCCTCGCGCTCCGGCTTGGCGATACTGGGCAATGACTTCAGAGCGTTGCTGACGCAGGGCTTCAATGGTGCTCGAAAGCCCATCAATTTGGTTGAGGGAGTTCAAGCCGGAACGAGTCTTAAAATCTGCAAGGCGTCTCTGAGCCACTTCTACCTGCTGTTGGGCAGATCTCAGCACCGATTGAGAACTGGCTTCTCGTTGAGCTGATTCTTCTGCTCTCAATTCAGTTAGCTTGGCCTGAAGGGCTTCATAGAGAGCTTGCGCTTTAGCTTGGGCAGCATCAGGATTGCTACCCTTGACCTCAAAGGTAATGACGGTCGTATTGTCGATTACCTTGACCCGTGGATTGCCAAACTCCGTGAGCGACAGATTCAGTTTGGCAGCAGCAGCTTTGAGGACAGTTTTACTGGTTGCCAGGTACTTATAAATTTCTCTAGGGTCTTGCGACCGGAGTTCGTAGGGTGATGTGATCTGAGAATAGGCAGCCCCAATCTCAGGCAAGTTAACGTTTGTAGTACCGCTAGTGGGGGGTAGGGTAATTGACCAGTCGCTGCTATAGGAGGGTTTCTTAACGATGCTATAGAGGGCGATCGCACTCCAAAGGGAAGCATTGACGATCAGACCGATCAGGAGATAATGCTTCCACCGTGCCCACTGGATGGATTCACCCGTCAGCGGGTGAGACTCCGGCAAAAAGTGACTTGTCATTAAATATTTCTCCTTAAACCTTAAATAATTTAGATTCCTGACATTTCATTGGCACCTCACGGAGGGCGACTCAAGCGAGTTGAGGCAGGAGACGCTGCTCAGGATAGAGGGCGGCTTTGTTGTCAGGAATTTTTGTCTGACTCAAATTCAGAAACAAGGGAACTTGCACCTTGCGCCCCACAGGTTTATGGGTGCCTGAGAGGGGTGCTTCCCACTCCCCAATCCCCCCCTGCAAGATTAGGCTATAAAATTTTTGACTTGGATATGACCTAGATTTAACCCTTACTGAACCAAAGCTTTATAGGGCGAGTCATCATTCCCAAGAATGAGTTCTTTATGAAGCCAGTTTAAAGGACGTTGAAGTTCCTGCTCAGTAGTTGTGGCAAACTTTGTATCTTTTACTTCAACGCCAGCCCCGATAGCTTCATCTCTAGCAGTGAATCTCAGGCAAAATTCCTGATAAGGTGAGGAGATGCAGAGTCTGTTCATCCTGCCTATGGCTTCCTCTTCCCTCGATGTGTCTGCGTCCCCTGGTTGCCAAGTGTCCATAGTTGGTGCAGGCAATGTGGGGAGTACCTTAGCTCAGCGCATTGCTGAGAAGAACCTCGCAGATGTGGTGCTCTTAGATATTGTGCCGGGACGACCCCAAGGACTTGCCCTGGACTTAATGGAGGCTAGGGGGATTGAACGCCATGACCGCCAAATTATAGGCAGCAATGACTATGCTGAAACAGCAGGTTCCAACATTATCGTGATTTGTGCAGGGCTACCCCGTAAACCAGGGATGACCCGCGATGACTTACTACAGACCAATGCCAGGATTGTGGTGGAGGCAACGCAACGGGCGATCGCCCACTCCCCAACCGCAATTTTGATCGTAGTCACCAATCCCCTAGATGCGATGGCCTATGCAGCCTGGAAAGCGAGCGGGTTGCCACCCCATCGTGTGATGGGTATGGCTGGAGTCTTAGATTCCAGTCGTCTTCAGACCTTTATTGCCATGGAGATGGGGATCTCAACTCAGGAGATTAGTGCTCTGGTTTTGGGTGGGCATGGAGACTTAATGGTGCCCTTTCCCCGCTACTCCACAGTCAAGGGGGTTCCCATTACTGAACTGATGGAGGCCAGTGCCATTGAGCGGATTGTGGAACGCACCCGCAATGGCGGGGCTGAGGTGGTTGAGTTGATGAAAACGGGTGGAGCCTATTTTGCTCCTGCTTCTGCCATCTGCCTGATGGTTGAAGCCATCTTGTTGAATCAGTCTCGGCTGTTACCTGTTTCCGCGTATCTGCAGGGGGACTATCACTTAGATGGGCTATTTATGGGCGTTCCCTGCCGCTTAGGGAAGGCAGGGGTTGAGAGTATCTTGCAGCTTCAACTCACCGAATCTGAGCAGGCAGCGCTTCATACCTCTGCCCAAGCAATCCAGCAAAATATCCAGCAAGTTGATGAAATGCTGGTGGAGATTCTGAAGTAGGGTGCAACCCCTTTCCTTGACCAAGATGGAGTCCTAGGAATCTGAATTCCGGAAGGACATAGCAGTGCCATGCCCCCACCTGCCATGCCCCACCTGCTATGCCCCCACCTGCAATTGTGAGGATCAATCTTTACCAAGTAGGTTTTTCAGAGCCATAGAAGGTGGTTTTTTCGTTCAGCAAGCCTCCTATGCCTCAAGATAGAGATTTTATGTGAAGCCACCTTAACAAGAGACTTTACACTCTCATTACAAGTAGCTTATTTAACCTCGCAATCCTGGGCAGCCACGTATTACTACTGCCTGGTTTTGCCCATGGGAATGGATTTCTTGAACAAAGCTGGTAAACTCCCCTCTCAAAAGATCCATTGCGATTTTCTAAATGAACTTCTATGTTCTAAGTGTTATCGCCATTCAAAACAAACAAAAATCCGTTCTCTTCACATAAAATTCACGTAATCTGCTGGCCAATGGCTGATAAATCAATATTTCAAGAAGTCAGACCAGGTTTTTTGCCCATATTTACGGAGGC
>JAYKHH010000299.1:0-4051 GCA_035285265.1 Leptolyngbyaceae cyanobacterium
AGTAATATCCTTGATATCTGCCAAGGCCAACCCTAAGTGTAATCACCAGCATAAATACTTAAAGGCTGCCTTAAAAATAGGGGCATCCCCTGGTAGGTGCCCTTGATTGATCGGACACCCACCAGGGGATACCCCCAGGGTAGACAATGGTCTTGGAGCAGGGGTTAGGGATGGGTTGGGAATCGGGTACTTTGTGTTCGCGCCAATCCCTAAAGTCCGTGTTCACACATAGCAGCCGCCCAGCACCATCCAACGCCACATCATGAATATTCAACTCCCCCGTGGCGTAAGCAATGAATCACCCCTACTTCAATAACAAAACCAGGGCGATCGCAACATTCAGATATAAACGAACTGATATATGGACGAACCGATGTTAAATTGTCAGATTTGATGTTAATTTATAACAAACGTTCGATATAGATATTTTGATTACGGAATTTATCAGGGTAGGAAGATTAAAGATGAATCACTTGGGGTTAGGGCCGAGCGGAAATGCCTAAGATCGTTGACCACGAGCAGTATCGGCGGCAGTTGCTTCAGCAAAGCTTTGACTTGTTTGCAGAGAAGGGCTACGGCTCGATCACCATGCGTCAAATTGCCAAAGGACTGGCAGTCTCTACCGGAACGCTCTACCACTACTTTCCTAGTAAGGAAATTCTGTTTGAGCAACTGGTTGAAGAACTAGAGCGGCAAGATATGCTTCAGGTCACAGAGCAACTCCAAACGGCTCAAACCCTGAGCGATCGCCTGATGGTGGGGTTTGAGTTTCTAGAGAAGCATCGTCACTACTTTTTTAAACAACTGCTGATTTACCTAGACTTTTACCAACACCAGGATCGGGAGAGTTCGACCGGTACCCTAATTTTTCAGCAGATGGGGAAACGAGTGCGGGCGCGGATTGCTGAAATGTTTGATATTCACGATCCTGAGATTTTGGACTTTATTCTGAGTTTTGTGGATGGGTTGCTGGTGTCGCACCTTTACTATCCAGACGGAGTTTCCTTTGTGCAGCAGGGCAAGCTGTTAACCAAAATGCTAACGATATATCTAGAGGACAAGGAGTAGGTCGCATGGATGCAAGACTTGGCAAAAAGCCCGGATGGTCGATGGCAGGCTTGATTGTAGGGGCAGTGGGGCTGACGGGAGCCATTCTGTATGTGGGAGTCTCTCGGTTTTATCCCCTAGGCACCTCTGCTGATAAACCTGCCGCCGTCGCTCCCCCGATTAAGCAGATCACCGCCTTGGGGCGTTTGGAACCGATGGGAGAAGTGATTCGGATTGGAGCACCCCTGACCCTGGATGGCGATCGCGTGGCCCAACTGCGCGTTAAGGAGGGTGATCCGGTAACCGCTGGTCAGGTGATTGCAATTTTAGATGCTTACCAACGCTTAGCAGATACGGTGCAGCAGGCACGGGAACAGGTACGAGTTGCTGAAGCCAGGTTGGCTCAGGTAAAGGCCGGGGCAAAATCTGGTGAACTCCAGGCCCAGCGAGCCACGATTCAACGGTTTCAGTCCGAGCGATCCGGTGAGTTGGCAACTCAGGCAGCCACCATTCGACGCCTACAGTCCGCCGTCCAAAATGCCCGTACGGAATATCAGCGCTTCCAGCAGTTATATCGCGAAGGGGCGATCGCGGCCTCCCAGCTAGATAGCAAAAAACTCACCCTAGACACGGCTCAAGCGCAATTAATCGAGGCTCAAACGACTCGCAATCGCAATGCCGATTCCTTGCAAGCCCAGTTACAGGAAGCGAAAGCTACCTTGAACCAAATTGCCGAAGTACGTCCGGTGGATATCCAAACTGCCCAAGCTGAGGTGTCCAGCGCGATCGCGGCCCTCAACCTTGCCGAAACGGAACTGGCCCAAGCGACCATCCGGGCCCCGGAAGCTGGACGCATTCTCAAAATTCATACGCGGGTCGGTGAGAAGCTGAGTGAGGACGGTATTGCAGATTTAGGACAAACCGACCAAATGATGGTGGTAGCCGAGGTGTACCAGAGTGATATTGGCAAGGTGCAGATGGGTCAGTCAGCCCAGATTACGGGACAGGCTTTTACAGGGTTCCTCAGGGGCACCGTCTCCCAGGTCGGCTGGCAGGTCAGTCGCCAGAATGTGTTCAGCAATCAACCGGGAGAAAACCTCGATCGGCGGGTGGTGGAAGTCAAAATTCGCTTGAGTCCTGAGGATAGCCAACGGGTCGCGGGATTGACGAATTTACAGGTGCAGGTGGCGATCGCTCGATAGATTTGCGTGGTTCTTTAGATAACGAACGTTCGATATTAATCATCGACCATCCTATCTAGTCTTCAGGTTCTTGGCATCCATTCAGAAGGATATTGTATGTTTCGCAAATTCTTTCGCAAAACCCCCTTAGCTTGGCTCCAAGTTAAACGGGAAAAGACTCGCCTTTTGGTTGCGATCGCAGGGATTGGCTTTGCCGATATGTTGATGTTTGTGCAAATGGGTTTCCAGGGAGCACTCTATGATGCTGCCGTTAAACCCCATCGCAGCCTCCAGGGAGATTTGGTTTTAATTAATCCCCAATTTCAGACTTTATTCTCAGTCAAAAGCTTTTCGAGGGAGCGGTTGTATCAAACCCTGGGCCATGAGGCCGTCACCTCCGTTAATCCTGTCTATGTTTCCAATGGTCAGTGGCGGAATCCTGAAACTCGCCTCAGTCGCACCATTTTAATTTGGGGCGTTGACCCGACTCAACCCGCCTTTAACCTGCCGGAGGTCACCCCCAAGCTGGATCAGATCAAGCTGATGAATCAGGTGTTGTTCGATCAAGCAGGTCGCCCGGAATACGGGGAAATTGCTAAGTTCTTCAAGCAAACAGGCCAGGTAGAAACGGAAGTCAATGACAAGGCAGTGCAGGTCAAGGGGTTATTTACCCTGGGGGCATCCTTTGCCGCCGACGGTAATGTGATTGCCAGTGATTCTACATTTTTGAATTTGTTTAGCAACCGCACCCCCGATCAAATTGATGTAGGACTGATCAGCCTCAAACCTGGATCGGATGTAGAGCAGGTGCGATCGCAACTCGAAGCAATGTTGCCCACCGATGTCCACGTCCTCACGCGGGAGGGATTTGCCGCCGTTGAAAAGGCTTATTGGGCCAATGGTACAGGCATTGGCTTCATCTTTGGGTTAGGAGTAGGTGTGGGGTTCATTGTCGGGATCGTGATTGTGTACCAAATCCTCTACTCCGATGTATCAGATCACCTAGCCGAATACGCCACGCTGAAAGCGATGGGCTATGACAATCGCTATCTCTTAGGGGTATTGCTACAAGAAGCCTTGTTGTTAGCGATCTTGGGCTACCTGCCGGGATTATTCCTCTCCTACGGACTCTATTACCTGGCCCAAGCTGCCACCCTTCTCCCCATCAGTATGAAGTGGGATCGAGCGATTTCAGTGTTGTTCTTAACCATTGTGATGTGTTCGGCTTCCGGGGCGATCGCATCGCGCAAATTACGTTCGGCTGACCCAGCAGATGTCTTTGCTTAACGCCCGTTCAAGTCACCCCATTGAGGAAAAATTCCGATGCAAACCCTTGATGCTCAAGCTCCCATCTTGGCTACCCCCGGAACACCCGTCATTTCAGTTCACCAACTCAACCATCACTTTGGGGAAGGTAGACTCCAAAAACAAGTGTTATTCGAGATCAATTTGGAGGTCTACCCTGGTGAAATCGTAATTATGACGGGGCCGTCTGGATCCGGAAAAACAACCCTACTGTCCCTCATGGGTGGGCTCCGATCCGCCCAGCAGGGCAGCCTCAAAATTTTAGGTCAAGAAATCTGTGGGGCTCGTCAAGACCAACTCACTCCCCTGCGACGCCGGATTGGGTACATTTTCCAGGCCCATAACCTGCTGTCATTTTTGACAGCCAAGCAAAATGTCCGTATGGCCCTAGAGTTGCACGATCACTATCTTGATCAAGATCTAGATGCTATTGCCGTAGAAATTCTCAAGGCAGTGGGGTTAGGCGATCACGTTAACTTCTATGCCGACCACCTATCCGGGGGACAAAAACAACGGGT
>JAYKHH010000300.1:0-3351 GCA_035285265.1 Leptolyngbyaceae cyanobacterium
CAATCAAACCTTATGAGCCATGAATTCTTCTTCAGGGGGAATGCATGGCTCATAATGTTTTGCTGGGATTTGATGAGGGCTGGTCTTGCCTTGTTCCCTTAAAAACTGCTGTAGCTAAGGATTTTACCTGCTTCGACGGTGAGAATTTGTGAGGAGTTTAACCACTGAGCATCAAAGGAGCCTAGATGAGTGGTGGTAATCAAGGTTTGGAAGCGATCTTGAATCGCGTCTAGTAATTGGTTTTGGCGGCTCAGGTCTAGCTCAGCCAATACATCATCGAGGAGCAGCAAGGGTGATTCTCCGATCACTTCTTCAATCAGCTTTAACTCAGCTAGCTTGAGAGCTAAGACGAGGGTGCGCTGTTGTCCTTGGGAACCGTACTGACGAGCAGGAGTTCCGTTAATGGTAAATTCCACCTCATCCCGGTGGGGGCCGACCAACGTGGTGCCCTGGTATTGTTCCGCGATCGCCCGTTGCTGAATTTTGTCCCAAAAAGCCTGCTGAACGATAGCAAGATCGTTGGGCTGAGTCACCTCTGGAACCATAATCGGGTGCTCCCCCCCTTCCCTAGGGCCAGCATTTAGAGGAGGATCACCACTCAAGGGACTACCGCTGACGCTAGGGGCATACCTGATCTCTAAGACTTCCTTACTGCCACTAATCTCCTGATGCCAAGCTTGGGCAAAGGGGGTGATTCGCTCCAACACCCTAGTTCGCCGCCGAATCATCCGCGACCCAATGGTCACCAACTGGGTGTCCCAAGCAGCCAATTGAGTGGGATCGGCAAGGGATAGGCGATCGCCCTGGGGCTGTTCCTCCGTCCTTCGACCTCCCAACTCCCTAGTTTTGAGTTGCTCCTTCAAAAATGCATTGCGTTGCCGCAATACCTGATTGTATTGTTGCAAAATTGAGGCATAAATCGGTTCTAGTTGGGTGAGTAAACCATCCAGCCAACTGCGCCTGCGTTCTGGCCCTCCCCGCACTAATTCCAAATCCAAACTAGAAAATTGGACGGCGTTCAGTACCCCTAAAAAATCGAGGTGACGGCGCAGAGATTCACCATTCAACACCACGGTACGACGACCATTACTGCGAAGGGTTAGCGCCAAGTCAATCGGGCCGGTATCTCGCTCTAAAACTGCCGTGATTTGACCCACGGTTTCTCCCTCCTGCACCAACTCGCGATCGCGAAGGGCACGGTGCGATCTCAGGGTAGACAGCAATTCCACGGCTTCCAAGAGATTCGATTTCCCTTGGGCATTATCACCCACCAAAATCGTCTTGGGCGCAGAAAAATCTATCTGCTGTTCTTGATAATTACGGAAATGTCGCAGATGCAGGGTTTTAAGATACATGAGCCTTCAAAAACAGACTAGGGGAGCTGAGAAGCTATTCTTCCCCACTCCCCTAGATTTTGGATTCTAAATTTTGCCTACAGAGGGTTGATTCTATCCATCCGTTAGCTTCTACACTGACTAGGCTCGGTTTTGGTACCAGCGGATAAATAGCTTTTCCAGCTCAATCCAGACAAACATTAAGGCACTAAAGCCAAAGCAAACAGCGAGTTCAAAGGGGCTGAGCCAGTAGGTTCCAAAGAAATTTTGCAGAGGGGGAACATAAACCAACATCAGTTGCAAAATTGTCGTGAGAACGACAGCCGCTAAGACATAGGGATTAGATAGAGGATTTAACTCTATTGTGAGTCGCACGTTAGAGCGAATTGCCAGGGCATGCCCCATTTGCGCTAGACAGAGGGTGGTAAATACCATCGTCTTCCAGGTTTCTTCGCTACGACCATAGCCATCTGCATGGGTGTAGTTGTAAGCCCAGGCCATTAAGGTAATGCTTAGAATGGCAAAAATAATCCCAATCCGGATCATGTAAGACCCCATCCCTCGCGCAAAAATGCTTTCCTGAGGATTGTTGGGGGGACGTTGCATGACATTTGGCTCCGCTGGCTCCACTGCTAAAGCCAGAGCGGGCAAACCATCGGTGACTAAGTTCATCCACAGGATTTGCAGCGGTACCATCGGTACCCCCCCTAAGCCTATTAAGGGAGCAGCGGCAACGGTTAAGACCTCGCCAATGTTGCTGCCCAAAATGTACTTGATAAAACGGCGAATATTCGTGTAAACAACTCGCCCTTCTTCAGTCGCAGCCACAATCGTGGCAAAGTTGTCATCTAGTAACACCATGTCACTGGCTTCTTTGCTGACATCGGTTCCGGTAATTCCCATGGCAATGCCAATATCGGCTTGTTTGAGGGCCGGGGCATCATTCACCCCGTCTCCGGTCATCGCCACAATATGATGGCGAGTCTGAAGAGCCTGAACAATTCGCAACTTATGCTCTGGAGCCACGCGGGCATAGACGCTAACGTGTTCAACTTCTGCTTCGAGGTCATCCTGGCTCAGCTTCTCCAACTGCCGACCCGTCAGAATGCGATCGCCCGCATTCGCAATTCCCAAGTCTTCGGCGATCGCCTGGGCCGTCAACTGATGATCTCCCGTGATCATCACGGGGCGAATTCCAGCACTCCGGCATTCTGCGACTGCTTGGCGAACTTCCGGGCGAGGGGCATCTAACATACTGACTAAGCCCAACCAGACCAACTCTTGCTCTGTACTTTCGTCAGAACCCTGGGGTGGCAAGGTATCTAAGGGTTTGTAGGCAAAGCCTAACACCCGCAACCCCCGTCCGGCCCGTTGATCATTTTGCTGCAATATCTGAGCCCGTTGGGCTTCCGTCAGAGCTGTGAAACCATCCTTAGTCTGAATTTGAGTACAGCGCTCCAAAATCAGCTCTGGTGAACCTTTAGTAAACATGGCGTAGTCGGTGTCTGGCAAGCTCAGTTCCGAAAGCACAGACTCAGATTTACAGATCACACTCATCCGCTTACGCTCAGAGGAAAAGGGAATCTCCGCCACGCGGGGCAGTTTACTGGCCCATTGGTCTTTTTCGATCCCTGCTTTTCCAGCCACCGACAACAGTGCGCCTTCCGTCGGGTCACCCAGAATCACCCATTGTCCCTGCTCTTGTTGTAAAACTGCATCGTTACAGACTGCACAGGCTAAGAGGAGCGATTGCAACTCTGGCTGATCCTGGGGACTGATTACCTGATCGTCTAGGAAAAACTCGCCGGTCGGCGCATAACCCTCGCCTGTTACCCGTAATGCCTCATCTGCGGTATTGATGGCTTGGACGACCATTTTATTTTGAGTCAGGGTTCCAGTTTTATCAGAACAAATAGTTGTAACGGAGCCCAGGGTTTCCACCGCTGGCAGCTTGCGAATCAAAGCCTTTCGGCGCACCATCCGCTGGGTTCCCAGCGCCAATGTGACGGTAATGACT
>JAYKHH010000301.1:0-2988 GCA_035285265.1 Leptolyngbyaceae cyanobacterium
AATAAAACTAGGCATCTGCCTATGAGCAAGTTCTTTTTGCTCAAGTATAGGGCGTTCAATTTGCTCAATATCTGCATCTTTCAGCCCCAAAGATTGCTGAAAATCTCTGAGGCGATTGCGAACAGAATCACTGAATGGATACTTAGCTTTAATGGCATTCCGAAACTCTTGCTCATAGCGCTGTAACTTTTGCTGGTAAATTTCTCGGTCAGCCTCTAATTTCCGAGTAGTTTGAACTATGATTTCTTGTTCAATTAGGTTTATATCTTCCTGTCGTAGCCCTAAAATCGTCCAAAAATCCTTTAGCTCAGACTGCGATTGATGACTCAAGGGGTATTCACTCTCAATCGCCTCTAGAAATGCCTGTCGATATTTTTCTAAGTTTTCTAAACGCTTTTGATAAGGTTGCAGAACTGATGCCTCAATTTGCCTAGCAGTTTCCAACGATAAGCCTAATTTATTTTGTAACTCGCCTAAAATCTTTTGGCCAGTTAAAGAGATGCTACCTCGACTCGCATATTGCTGAACTTGCCTGCGATATCTCAGCATGGGATCAGTAACCTTTGCATTTGCCAACACAATCTCAAACCCCATGTCTTTTAGGGTGATTAGCTTAGGAGTTATACTGGGCGCAGTTTCCTGAACTTTTGCAGTGGCATAATCATGGAGCTCCAGGATTGATATTTTGCCATCTTCATCCAGATCGCCTGCTCCAGTCTCTATTCCTTCAACCAAATAACGAGTGTAAAGAGATAGGTCTGACCCCTGCTGTTCAAAGGAATATTGAGTTGAGCTAGAAGAAGTCAATACAACTCGTCCTTCAGATCCTAGCTGTCCTTGTAAGTCTACCGAGCCATCATCCTTCGTCTGTAAGGTTGGATCAAATGCTCCACTGAAGCAGCAATCCAAGATAATTGCTTGCCGCTTAGCACGGCTATTATTCATCACCTCATGAATAAACCGCGCAGGGACAGCTGTAGAACGAATCAGATCCCCTTTTGCATTCTTACGGGTGATACGAGTGGCAAAATACAAATTATTACTATCATCCTTAATGCCGTGTCCAGAAAAGAACAACAGCACTAAATCATCTTTGCTACGACCTGTGGTAAAAAGGGTTTCAACCTCATACTGCATGGCTTGGGGATCGGGATTCGTTAAAACCTTTACCTCGTCAAACCCACCCATTTCTGAATCTTGAAGAATTCGCTGCAAGCTTGCAACATCTCTAACTGCTGCAGGCAGAGGATTCAAGCCCGACTCATATTCACTAACCCCAATTAGTAGCGCAACCTTTACCATGATTGTTAACCTGCCTATGCCGCTACAAAATCTTGAGCTGCTTTAATTGCCGCTTCTAGTTCTTCTCGACTGTGAGCTTTTACCGTCAGCTTCTTGCCATTGGCTTCCACCGACAACTCAATCGGCTTCCCACCCAAGCGATCGCCTAGAAACCCCATTAGCTTTTGAGCATTTGCCGCATTCACCTGAGCCTTGAGTAAACCCACCAACATTCCCCCTATTGCCTTGTTGCCCTCCGGTGGGTTGGGATCAAGGACACGATCCACCGTATCCACTTCATCCATTTGCTTCAATTCAGCCATAAACCTTTGAGCCTGCTCATCTCGCTCTTCCGCGTCGAGGTCAGGGTCATTAAAGGCGATTGTCAATATAATGCTGGGATTTTCAGACATACTGATGGGGTGAATCTTTTGCGATATTTACTTAATCATTTTGGTTGTATCAAGTATAAACCCATACGTCTACAAATATCCACTTAACCCCCTAAGTAGAACATGAGGCACGCCCATATTTCAGTAAGTCATTTTTTATTAAAGATTAAATCTACGTTAATCTTTAATAAAAAATGACTTGGGTTTTATAGGCTCCTCTCCGACTTTCGGAGAGGAGCCAGCAAGAATCGGTTATTTTAGTCTTGCATAGCATATAGGAGAGCATCACTGCGTGATGATGAACTCAGCTTTTAGCCATGTGCTGCTCCGTACCTGATGGAAGAATGCTTCTGCGTCCCATCCAACCCTGCAAACGCCTGCAATGCATCTTTATCCTGTCAGGTAGACATCATCACAAACTAATTCGCAGACAATACTACGAGCTGACCTATGGAGAACTTGGGATTCTAACGAACTGCAAAACGTCGGACTGCGAACAAACTACCCATCAGGCCAACCGTTGCTCCAAAACTTAGAAGCAGTAGAGGGAGGATCAAAATGTCCGTAGGATTAGATTGCCCCCCTGTTGCCAAAAACTTAATAAATTCAGCTTGCTGGGCGATCAAACTCTGGAGAAACTGCTGGACGCTGTAAATTAAACCCCAGGCGATCGCCGCTCCCGCGATCCCAAACGTAATTCCCTGAAGAATAAACGGGAGATAAATCCAAGCAGCGGTGGCTCCGACCAACTGCATGATCTCAATTTCTCGCCGTCTTGCCATTACAATCAAACGAATCGTGGTGGTAATCACGGCGATCGCAGTCAGGGTTAACAGGGTAGTAATCCCCATCCTCACCCACGTCAAACCTTTATTAAGCTGTGCTAGGCGAATCACCGCTTCATTAATGTATTGCACCTCTTCTACACCCTGAACTTTCCGTAACTGTTCAGCCAGGATGGGAACCACTTTAGGACTTCTAGCTCGTACCTTCAACTCATCGACTAAAGGGTTGCCATTGAGTTGTTGGGTGGCTCCGGCAATATCTGAAATTCCCATCTCCTGGGTTAA
Source organism: Leptolyngbyaceae cyanobacterium (assembly GCA_035285265.1). Classification (GTDB taxonomy): domain Bacteria; phylum Cyanobacteriota; class Cyanobacteriia; order JARCMD01; family JARCMD01; genus JAYKHH01. The sequence goes on from JAYKHH010000301.1 coordinate 2,744, forward strand.
GGCAGCCCAAGACTCCTCCTTAGAAATCGCGACAACGGTAGTCACTTCTGGCATCGTTTCGATCACAGGCTTGAGGGTCGCAGCGTCTACGCCTGTATCTAGGTAAACCGAGACTTCTAGTTGACTCCCAAACTGATTCAGCAATCCTTCGAGTTGCCAGGAACCCTGGAGACTAATCCCAAATAAAAATAATAGGACTGTAACAGTGCTGATTGCTGCCCAGTTCATCCAGCCGCCTCGCTTCA
>JAYKHH010000302.1:0-16752 GCA_035285265.1 Leptolyngbyaceae cyanobacterium
CCCATCAACGTATTCTGAATAATGTTGTGCCCCTCGGCAGGCACTTAGAACAATGGCTTAGTAGTGCCAAAATTCGAGTTTGTCCCCCCGCAGGTTCAGGCACCTCCTTTGAATTCCGGGTTGATGAGGTTTCCCCCTATCGAGATTTACTTTAAAATATTCTTAAATAAAAATCAGGGTTATTGTTTGGTTTGAGTGTCTATGAAGCGAGATTGGGCAGTATTCTTTACCCTCTTCACATCTGGCTGCATCTTAGGGTTGAATAGTTGCAGCGTTCAACGAGCGATCGGGGCGAACGGTTTGGAGGCCAAACAGTACGTTGGAAGCATGAATCGAGCTCAGCAAGCTTATTATGTAGAGTTCAATCGGTTTGGTCAGACAATTCCAGATCTCCAATTAGGCATTAAGACTAAAACTGACCATTACGAATATTCAACACAAGCAACTCCCAAAGCTGCTTTTAACTTTGGAAAGCTGTATAGAGAAGAAGAACCCAAACTAATCGATTTGCTGCTTCCCTGGTTGAAACGCCCTAGCCAACTCAAAAGCTATGTCGGAGGGGTCTTTGTCGTGCCGCCAAAGACCCAAAAGCCCCAGTCATCTACTGATACACCCGACACCATCTCAGTTCTCTGTGAAACCGTTCCAGGTTTAGGGGTTTCCCTGCCCAAACCTCGATTACAAAATGGAATCCCTGTCTGTGGTGAAGGGACCATCGTATCTAGGTAAACGTCAAATCGATAAGGCTTATAAAATCCCCTTTAACTAAAAAGGAGCAGCAATATGATTGCTGCTCCTTTTTGAGGCTATCTGATTGGAATGTTCACCCGATGGTTAGACTGAGTAGCGCTTGTAGGGCACTACATCCTCACCAAAGTAGCGAGCATATTCAGGGCTATTAGCGATCGCCTGCACAACCGCTTTGAGTCCCTGATTCTCCAAGACTTGGTTGTACTGCTGAATTTCAGCTTGAGTTGCCGGAGTGCGACCTAAGAGGTGGCGGAACAGCAATTCAATCACCTTAGCTTGGGGATAGGGCGTGTAGAAACGACGACTGTAGGTCTCTGAGCTAGCGAGAGCTGCCACAAACTCCCGTACCGAGATTTCACCGCTACGCAGCTTGCCTTCAAGGTCAAAGCGGCGCATTTCACCAGTCACCTGATCACTCAAAACATCCATCACTTGACAGTAGATAGCGTTGATGACCAGATCCATCTCGCCTTGAGTCATACCAGGATTAATCCGATAGATTCGGGCAGGTTTCTGACGGGTGGCAATACCCCCAACCTCTACCAATTGACCTGAGTTATGAGCAGAAGAACGTCCCAAATCCTGAACGAGGTGCTGCGCTTTTGCTGCCAAATCACTAATGGCTTGGGCTGCCAACGGCAACGTAGCTGCATCCATGCTGGGCTTGATGGTCTTAAAGCTGGGTACGACCAAATCATCATTTTGCTTGGTCAACTGGTTGTACAACCGCTCCGTATTGGGGAAGTTAGCAGCAGGCAGGGTAGGGAATCGGCGGTAAGGCACGGTATCTTCACCAAATGCCTGAGCATATTCGGGACTATTGACCATTGCGCCAATGAACCCACGCAGACCTTCCGTAGCCAACAACTGATTGTACTTGCGGATTTCCGCCTGATTTTCGGGCGCACGTCCTAGGAAGTGCTTGGTGCCCATCTCAATTACCTTCGTGTTGGGATAGGGCGCATAGAACTGCTTCCGGTAGAGACTCGAACCGCCTAGGGCTTCGATAAACTCCTTCAGGTTGATCTCACGATTGCTAAGCTTGCTTTCTAGATCTGTGAACTCATTGGTAGACAGGTAGGCATCCATGTCACGCTCAAAGATCTGGCGATAGGTAGCCCGAATCAAGGTCTGTACCGTTGCTTTATCTGCCGTACTCGTTAACTTAAAGAGCTTGGTCTGCTCCCGTTCCTTACTCACCCCTTGGTGAATCCGGAACTGAATCGCAGGTTCTGTCCGTATTTCTGTGACCGCACCCAACTCTACAAAGCGAGGAGTTTCTTCCTTCTCAATCTTGGCAGCTTTGTCGGCGATCGCACCCACGCGGTTAGAACGCAGGGACAAACCAGCAGGCGTCAAGTAGCGCTCGTAGGGAACAGCATCTTCGTTGAAGACTTCAGAGTACTCTGGGCTGTCGATAATGGCATCCACTAAAGCATAGAAACCTTGCTTAGCGCAGATATCAAAGTACTTGTTAATTTCTTGACGACCGTAGGTCGGACGACCCAGTAACCGACGATGGATATACTCAACCGCCTTGGTTACATACAACGAAGTCCAGTAGAGCTTGCGGAACAAGTCAGATTTCGCTAACTGACGCACAAACTCCCGTACGGTAATTTCGCCATTCTCTAGTTTGATTTCCAAGACAGTGAGGCGTTGGCTTTCATAAACATCCCGTCCAAATACTTGGAGGTAGGCAGCCTTAATCACCGCTTGAGTCGAACTTTCAGAGAACTTGGTGCTGATGCCTTGCTGAGGATACCCCCGCTTACCTCCTCTGCCGGTGTAGCTAGGGCTTTGGTCTAGCTTAAACACCTTAGGCCCAAGGGTACCAGGCGCTTCGCCCCGTGCCCCTGGGTTGCTGAGTTGATTATTAATCCCAGGGCCTCGGTTGATGAGAATCCGGCGCGTATCCTTCCCAAAGGGAGCCGGACTGCTGCTGGGATTGCGAGTTTCTTTCGGGAAGATCGCCCCAAACTGGATCTCTAGGGGATCATTACCAGACCCGTAGGGATGCTGATCGGCGAGAGGCTTCTCGTAGGCAGCAAACAGGGTAATAAATTGAGGAACCTTGCGGAAAGGAGCACTGTATTTGAATAGATCGAACTGAGGTCCCCAGTTGCGACACTCTTGAGCTTCCTGTCCTAGACCGCGCAGGTAGGGAATCGTTTCTTCGCCAAAGTAGTCCGCGTATTCCTGGGAATCCACGAGCGCATCCACAAGAGCGGGTAAACCACCCTTGGAAACAATGGCAAAGTAGGTCTGAACTTCTTCCCGGCTGCTAGGTGCACGACCTAGGAAGTGGCGGAAGGCAAGTTCTAAAGCACGGGAGTTAATAAAGGGTTGGTAAAACTGCTTCTGATACAGGGGGGATTTACCCAAGCGGCGGATAAATTCCTTCGTGGAAATCTCGCAATTCTTAAACTTAGATTCCAGGTCAGAAATCCCTAGGGAATAGGCACGGATAATATCGCGCTCAAATACCTGACGGTAGGCAGCCTTCACCGCAGCTTGCTTTTCCAAGGCAGACAGACCGGGCTTCATAACAAACTTCGGTCTGCGCTCTGAGGAGATGGAGTAGATTTGGGGGAGTGCCAATCCTTGTTGATCGCCGGAAGGGCGCTGCCTCACTTGGGCAGAAGGGGTAGGCGCTTTAAATTCTGTAATCAGCACATCAAAGTACTGACTAACAATATCCGTAGCCTCCGTATCCCGTCGGAAATAATTCAGGGCAGCTTGGCGCATTTCCTGAAGAGCGACGATCGTGGCTTCACTAGAGCAGGCGTTTTCAATGATTTCCCGCAGACCCCGGACGTTGACAGAAATAATGTTGGGGTCGCCTGCGACGATCGCGTAGGTGATATAGCGGAGGAACCAGCTCAAGTCACGCAGCGACTTCTGCATGTTGCTAGGACCGTAGCGAGCCACGTTAATCGGCCTAAATGCCGCTGGGATAGGGCCAGTACCGGAGGCGCTGAAGAGCGATCGCAACCCTTCTAAAAAGCCACCCCCACTTTCTACATAAGTAGCTGTCCCTAACTTCATGGCTTCCTTGGTATCCACTCGGATTCCGGCCATGCTCATGACGGGAGCTTCCTTTGGCTTCTCTAGGAAAGCCATCGGAGAACCCCCGACAAAAATTCGGTTCGCTGCACGAGAAACAATTAGTTCTGAATTTCTAGTTAGTATGTCTGAAATTTCTAACCGTTTAAGCCCAGAGCTGAAATAAGTACTTAATTCGCCAAGTTCTCCCCGCCCTAAAAAGCGGTCTTGTTGTTCAGCCTGAGAAATTGTTGCAACTGGTACAGTTTGGTAAAGTTGCGGGCGTGCAACCGAGCTTCCACCACTTGCCTTTACACTCATTGGATTTCAAAAGCTCCCTTAACAGTAATCATTAAACCGCGTTAAACGTGACCAGAGTGCCACCTGGCAACCACCCACTTGCTAGATTCCTATGTAACCACAGAAAGTTAGCATGGAGAGAAAATCAATAAAAACGACTGCCTAGGGTCAACCAGCTCAGTCTTTAGATTAAAACGTTTCGGGTTCAGCAAACTTGTTTATTAAAAAGTGTGTCGAACCGTTCCGCACATTCACTGTGCCATCATAGGAGATTCCGGTAACATGCCTGAGAAAAAGTATAAGTTTTGTTACCTTTCCCTGCTTGATTGCGATCGTTCGTAACCGTACATCAAGTGTCTCGAAGTTGGAATGGCAGGATTGGCAGTACTTCTCATCGATCTCCCACATGTAGAATCACGATGATTTACAAAATCAGCGGGTCAGTGCTGGGAGTGTCACATCTCTTACCCTTGCCACGGCATTATTTACCTACAGTAGGGTTAATAACAATAGGGTTAATAACAGCATGGGAGTTCGATAGCCTGATTTTATCGAACTAACGTTAACAGTGGCGTAGAAGGCGTTAGGGAACCGTAACGCATCTTATTTTTTGGGAAACGAGGATGCGTTACGCTAGCGCTAACGCATCGCTACTAACTAGGATTTGTCTAAGGTGAGCAGTCTTTATGGGTTCAGAACAGTTTCGTCGTCAGCTACGCCAGGAAGCAGACCTGTGGCGAGCGGAGGGATTGATTGAAGAAACCCAGTATCAGCAGTTGGTAGAACGCTATCAGCTACATAGTTTAGATGTGGCTGCCCGGAATCGTTTTATTGTGATTTTGCTGGGATTGGGGAGCGTTCTGATTGGGTTGGGGGTGATTATTTTTGTAGCAGCCAACTGGCAGGAACTCCCCCGATTCTGGAAAGTCACACTGCTGTTGAGCTTATTTACAGGGGTAAATATTGTTGGCTTTTATGAGAGTCAACACGCCCAGTCGGGACGCCAGCGACTAGGCCAGGGATTATTGCTCCTCGGGGCACTGATTTTGGGAGCTAACATGGCGCTGATGGGTCAAACGTTCCACCAAGGCGGAGCCTTCTATGAGTTGCTCCTTGCTTGGGGCTTGGGGGTATTAGTCATGGCCTACGGTCTCAGCTCAACCTCCTTAGGCATCCTGTCGTTTGTGATTGTGGTCTTTGGCTATTGGGGCGGTTGGTGGGATCTAGCTTGGGGGAGTTGGTCAGCCCTCACTGCCCGTGAATGGTCTTGGGCATTGCTGGTGGTGCAACATATGCCCATCTTAGCGGGCTTCATGTTTGTTCCCCTCGCCTACGGTTGTCGCTCTGGCTGGATTTTTTCATTGGGAGCCAGTGCCAGCGTGATTTCCCTAGTCGCTAATCTGCGCCCCTTCAGCTTAAATTTGTTCTCAAGTGAGGCCCACGGTTGGGTGATGGCGATCGCCTTAGCACTTCCCCCTGCTCTACTCTGGGGATACGATGACTCCTTTTGGCTCTATGGGAATTTGCCTTGGCTCAGCCATCTGTATCGCTCACATCCACGTCTCCCACCCCCTAGATCATTCCAGCCCTTAGCTCGGAGTTTAGCTCTGATTTTTCTAGGAATTGCTTTTTATTTGCCGTCTTCTGGGTGGTTCTGGGAACTGTTAACCCCTAACTCTACGTCTCAAATCGCAATACGGGGATTTCCCTGGATAGATGTGGTGGTTTTGAGTGGTATCACTCTCGTAGCGTGGGTACGTCTTCTCCGCAGCAATCCTCGCACCAACCGCTCGGAACTTTTGGCAACTAGAGTCGTGGGGGCGATGATTGCGATCGCAGCCATCACTATTTTTTGGCATGTCAGGATCCAAGCGATTCCAATGATGGCGACTGCTATCTTTAATTTGCTCTTGTTTCTCTTAGCTATTGGCCTGATGCGGGAAGGACTAGGGCAGGGACGGCGGCGGGCCTTTTGGGGTGGTATGGTATTGGCGATTCTGCGAATTTTTAGTTGGTTTTTCCTATTCTCCACAGATTTATTGTTTAAATCCCTCATTTTTATTCTGGGGGGTGCAGGCATCATCCTGATCGGACTTTGGTTTGAGCGCCATGTACAAACCCTCACCCCCACCTCCAAGCTTCATCAGCAAACTCAATCTTCACCCCCTCAGGAGGATGCTTCATGACCGATGATTCTCTCTCGCCTTCCCCCTCGATCCCAACTTTCCCAACGGTTAAACCAGCCCCACGTCCAGCGCGTTTGCCTCCTTGGAGGTTCTGGGTACCCCTAGTGGGTCAAATTGGGTTAATTTTAGCGGTACCGGCCCAACCCATGTGGACACTGGTTACGGGTAAAACCGTGGTGCTACAGACAGTGCCTGTAGACCCCTACGATCCGATGCGGGGATACTCTCAAACCATGAGCTATACAATTTCCCGTCCCGAAAATCTCAAAAAACTTCCAGGTTGGAAGGATGTGGTTGCATCACCAACCAGAGATCAATCATCCTTATTACCTGTAGGTAAGAGTGTTTACGTAGTCTTACAGGCACCCTCCCTGCCAACTGCTGAACCCCCTCAGGCTTGGCAACCCATACGAGTGAGTCATAATCTACCCAACTCCTTACCCGCCAATCAGGTAGCAATTAAGGGAAAGGCGACGGATAGGTTGATCGAGTATGGGCTGGAAACCTATTACATGCCGGAAGACAGGCGTGACGAAATTAATCAGGATATTAGTCAAGCGCAATCGGGCCAACAGCCACAATCTGTCGTGGCGGAGGTAAAGGTCAGCGCTCAGGGTCATGCTGTCCCGGTCAGCTTTTGGGTGAGCGATCGCCACTACCATTTCTAGGGGTGCGCCAATCTTAGAGATTAAGACAGACGCGGGAGAATTTAGGAAATATTTCGCAAGGTTCTTCAACACCACAAAAATTTGACAGAAAAACAAAGCAAATCTGCAATTGTTGTCTAGGAATCAAAGCTAAACCCTGTAGAATGATTCAATTGACAAACTTCTACTTCGGAATAACACTGGTGGCTATTGAATGTTTAATTAAGTCCTACTTCAGGGTACCTTAGCTCTAGAAACACAACTGAGAATCACTTAGGATCAGATTCTGTAAGTGCTCTTGAGCTTAGGAATTCGCCTACATTCTTGGTTGATTCCACTTAACTTCAAGAGAACTTTATAATGATTCCCCGAATAACTCACAATCTTACTTCACCTTTTCTAGTCTGATAATGAAGAAAGTGGAGTAGCAATATTCCAGTAAGCGACGTTGAAGCGAGTAATGCTGAATGAGCTACTGCTTGAATCCGGCCTGTACTAATCCTGAAAACTTAACCCACACTGAGCTTTGTCAGACGTGTGGGGCTAAGCTGCTACTTCGCGATCGCTATCGAGTGCAGCAAGCTTTAGCCCAAGGTGGATTTGGAGCAACTTTTCTGGCAACCGATGAATCCTTACCCGGTGAACCCAGTTGTGTGATTAAACAATTGCGTCCCACCTCCAGTGCTCCCCATGTCTTGCAGATGGCACGGGAATTATTTCGACGAGAGGCTAAAACCCTGGGAAAGATTGGCAGTCATCCCCAAGTACCTCGTCTATTAGACTATTTTGAGGCCAACCAAGAATTCTATTTGGTTCAAGAATATATTAGTGGCTCGACATTACAGCAGGAAGTGAAGCGGGGAGGGCCATTTACCGAGGCAGGTGTTAAGCAGTTTTTGAGTGAAATTCTACCTGTGGTTCAATATATTCACAGTCAACAGGTGATTCACCGAGATATTAAGCCTGCCAACTTAATCCGTCGCGACCAAGATGCCAAGCTAGTGATGATTGACTTTGGGGCGGTAAAAGACCAAGTCAGCCAAACCACGGGTAGTGCCTCAGATCAAACGGCCTTAACTGCCTATGCCATTGGGACTCCAGGGTATGCACCCCCTGAACAAATGGCGATGCGCCCCGTCTATGCCAGTGATATCTATGCTTTAGGGATTACCTGCATCTATCTACTCACAGGCAAAGCACCGAAGGACATGGACTACGATCCAACGACAGGCGAAGTCCTTTGGCAAAAGTACGTCAATGTGAGTGAGCATTTAATTAGCGTTTTGAAGAAAATGCTGGAGGTTTCGGTTAAGCAGCGCTATCAATCTGCCAATGAAGTTTTGAGAGCCTTGGATATGGAACCTTACCTAGATAGCCTAGCGAAGGGAATGGCTACTCAACCCTTAAATAACCATCGTCAACCCCCTGCGGGTCGCCTTGATCGCCATACTCAAGCTACTAGTTCCTCCGTTTCACCATCCGCACGGGCTGCGATGTCGATTCGGGCCAGACAAATTAAGGCTGACTCAACAAATGTGAATACGGGGGTATCTCGAACTCGTAGTTACGCTGCCAAACCCCCAACCCCCACTTCTGCACGGGCTCAGGGTGTTATCGGTGAAAAACCAAGGGCACCCCTGAAGTTGGATGCCAATGCACTCCAAGCTGCCTACGCGAAGGGCAAGCGAGATTTTGCTGAGTACGACTTGAGTTTGTTGAACTTACAAAAAGCTACCTTAACCGGAGCCACCTTTAGTCAAGCCAAACTCAGTAACTCAAACCTGCAAGGGGCTAATTTGGCTAATACGAATTTTGGAAGAGCCAATTTAAGTGGTAGTAATCTACGCGATGCGAACTTGGGCAAGGCTTATTTTAGCCATGCCGACCTGCAAAATGCAGATTTGCGGGGAGCAGATTTAACCAATGCTTATTTGGCAAATGCCAATCTGCGGGGGGCTAACCTCTGTGGTGCTAACCTGACGGGAGCTAAGGTCGGAGATGATCAATTAGCCTTAGCACGAACCAACTGGTCAACCACTCGTCCGAATGGAAAAAAAGGAATATTTGGGTAAGGGGACAGGTGTCGGGTGTCAGGTGTCGGGTTTGGCCTGAGCCGTTCGACTGCGTTCACGGTAAACTTTGTCGAACGGCTCACAGTAAGCTCCGTCGAAGGGTGCCGGGTGTTAGGTAGGAAATCTTCTCAATCTCTCTTTGAGTGCCGATATACTACTATCGCTTCAGCAAGAGCAATTGATGGTTTAAGAACAAGACAAAATCTTCAACGGTTGAGAGGGTATTGATGTCGAGGCGATCGCTGATATCTACGGCAAAGCAGTGCTGAAAATCTTCGCAGAGGGTGAGATTCCAGTCGAACCAGCATACTAGGGTCATTTTGAGATCTTCGTCAAGGCGATCGCTGGGTAAGACCCTAGAAACTTGCAACCCTGAGTATTGCTCCAAATGGGTATAAACAAAGGTTGATATTTCATGGGAAATTTTGCGAGGTCGCCAAAAGTAGTCATACCACTCCTCTGAAGCTAAGGATGGGCGGGTATGCAATGACTGGTTGACTTGTCGCCGCAGTCTCAAATCGGGTGCTAAGTCGGCATAGGTACTGAGATGAAAAGCAATGCTTTTGAGCTTGTGCCACATGAGCAGAAGGATACTAATCTCAAAGTTGAACGAAGCAGTTTCCTGATCACCAGTATTCCCATCTGTTGATGCATTTCACAGCTTTATGGAGGAGACTTCTGTCACAATATAAGTTCTCTGGTTGTCTCTTGAATTTGTGTGCTAGGTCGTTGAATTCTCTACCCGCAGAAGTCATTCTCAGCCATTCCCGTTTTACCCTGGGTCATCTCCATCTATCCTGGAATCCTCAGCCTGGTGCATACCTGGAATTTGAGGGTCAGACGTACATGGTGTTAGAACGCAGGCATCGCTATCTGTTCAAATCAGGACGTTATCAGCTTCATAGGATTGCTCTCTATGTGCAAAAGTTTGATGCGCCAACGGATGGGAGTTTGCTAGAGGGGCGTTGGGTGATTGGAGATACAACCTGTTCCTACAATGCTCGCTCTGAGTTGCTGCGATGTGCAATCAATCCCAGTGGCCCCTGCGATCGCTGTGTGCATTACCAGCCCTGTTAGTGGAAGTTCCTAGCAACGTTGGGGGCTTACTCCCCTCAATGATCTATTGACCTGGAAATTCTGGGATCAGGATGCATCAGCATCCAATCATCAATATCTTTTAAGAGGAGTTCAGGAATTTCCCAGGGCAGAAGATGGGCCGTATTGGGATAACAATGCCACTGAGCATCGGTGAGGTTCTGGGCTGTCTCCAAGCTAGACTCAGGGGTAATATGGCGATCGCTACTCCCTGCCAACACTAAACAAGGACACTGAATCTGGGGCAACACTTCTAGGCGATTATATCCAGCCTTTAAAGCAGCGCTAAGGGCTTGGGTTGCCGCCCTAGAGGTGCGCAAATAGGCAGTCATCGCTTCCTCGGCTAGGTAGCGATAGGCAGTAGGGGTGTGTTGTTGAATTAAGTAGCGATAGAGCGATCGCTTCCCAAAGGTATCAATATTCCATTGCCAGCCTGGTTGCAACCGATTCAGAATTGAGGCCAGTCCAGTGTAGAAGTTATCTGCCCAGGTAATAGGGGGATGACTGCCCCTCGGTCGAGCAGCGGTGGCAATCAAAATCAACCCCTTCACCCGTGAACCGAGTTTCAAGGCTAGCTCTAGGGCTAAAATTCCGCCCAAGGACCAACCCAACACTAAACAATCAGAAACCTGATAGCGGTCTAAAACTGCCTCCAAATCCAGCAAATGATCGTCCATCTGGAAGGGTTGGGAGGTCTGACTTTCTCCGTACCCCCGCAGATCAGGAGCCAAGGTTTTGAACCGCCCAGATAAATGGTTCGTAAACACTGACAAGCTCTGCCCAGTGCCGGGATGCCCATGTAAGCAAAGAACTGGAAATCCTTGCCCCTGTTCATGAACCTTAAGCGGAAGGGACATACTGACTCCTTACAACTCGTAAAGTTGAGATCTATTCAAGTTGATATCTATCGTTTGGCATGAACATAGTCTACAAAGTAAAACTTGGGTTCTAGCCAGTACTTCAAACCTGCATAGATAGCTAATCCCAGCAATGCAGTTATCCCTAAAGGCAAACTAATCCATAGACGGAAGGCATCGGGCATGATAGCCGCAATGGACAATGCGATGGCAAAGTAAATGAGGAGCCCGATCTGTAAACGTTGTATGTTCTTCAATGCCTGTCGGCAACTTCCGCAAATTAAAGTGTGCTGATGGTAGCGATCTAGGATTTGCTGGCGATGAGGCAGCAGCAATGCAGTGGAGGTGTCTATTTTTCCCCAAGGCAGTTGTCCCTGACAATAGAGATCAATCCATCGCCGAAATTCAATCACTAGCCGATCAGCACTGGTGGGTAGCTTATAGGCCGTCTTCCAGTTTTCAGTGGCGGTTCGCGCTTGCAAATCCCGTTCTTGATAGTGCAGCAAAATCATATCGCCATCTAATACTTGGTTACGTACAGAGGTATGACTCCACCAGCGCGGTGTCCAGTGATGTAAGCGCTTCGCAAAGTTACGCGGGAACTGGGCCACAATTCTACTTTTACCTGGAGCACTGGGAATGCAATAGGTCACCAACCCTACTTGACGATCTTGGCCAAAATTGATGGCATACTCCACGAGACAGGGGGGTTTAAACGTAATTTGTGTTTTAAAACCACCCTCAGTTTTAGCTTCGATAGAATTCTGCGTAGATTCCACAATCTTGATAGGAATTGGTTTGGCGCGATCGCGGTTGCCCTGCACCCCATGATGGGCGAAGGGGACATGGGAGGGATCAACCACGTTCTCAATCAACGTTTGCCAGTCATATTCCAGGTCACGCACCATTGATGACCACACAAATCCACGACTGGCATCTACTTGGGGCGAAAGCGGTAAGGGCTGGGAGGGTGCGATCGCTGCCGAGTCAACATCAGGCCAGACCCAGAGTAAACCATTGACCTCCTGCGTGGGCAGAGCAGTTGCACAGTAATGGTCGCGCTGCTTAGAAATTAGGTCAGGATCGTCTGCTTGAGGAATATGGGAGCAAACCCCCTGAGCATCAAATTGCCAGCCATGATAACTACACATGAGATGCCCAGTTTTCTGATCCACTCGTCCTTCACTCAAGGGAGCTAAACGATGGGGACACTGATCGAGAAAAACACAATACTGATTGGAGAAGCGCGGCTTCCACGCCACTACCCTGCGACCTAGCAGAACAAACGATGTTGGACGATCGGGATCAAGATCTGCGATGGGGGAGATGGGGTACCAGTGCTGGAAAAAGTTAAATGTTAAATCTGCCATATTAAATCTTTTCTAGATTGTGAGATCGCCTCAAGTCGAGCTAAGGGACTTGCGCGAAAATAAAATCTCCAGGATGCGTTACGGCTAACGCCTCACACATCCTACGTCGGGTACATTATTGAATTGCAAATCCCTAAGAACACTGGAAAATCAATGTAAAAAATGTCGGATTCCGGTAAAGACCATGACGATGCCCAGCTCATTGGCAGCTTTGATTGAGTCTGCATCCCGCACACTGCCACCAGGTTGAGCGATCGCCCCAATTCCTGCCGCTGCTGCCGTTCGCACCGAGTCGTCAAAGGGGAAAAACCCATCACTGGCAAGGGTAGCCCCCTGGGATTTCTCCCCTGCTTGTTCTAGGGCAATTTTGACGGAACCGACCCGATTCATTTGTCCGGCTCCAACCCCTAGGGTGGCGCGATCGCGAGTGACCACAATTGCATTGGACTTCACATGCTTAGCAACCTTCCAGGCAAAGAGTAGTTCCTCTAATTGGGCCGGAGTGGGTTGTTGCTCAGTGACAATCTGCCATTGATTGGGATCTGCAATGAAATCATCGGAGGCTTGGGCTAGGAAACCCCCTGCGATCGCTTTCACAGTTTGGGGTGGGCCACTGATCAAGTCCGGTAGAATCAACACCCGGACTTTCGACTTGGCACTGAGGATTTCCTTCGCTTCTGGGGTGCAGTCTGGTGCCACAACGCACTCTAAAAAGGTTTTGGTTAAAGCCGTTGCGGTTTCCCCATCCAGAGGACGATTCAAGGCCACAATGCCACCAAAGGCAGACGTTGCATCGGCGTTGAATGCTTTCTCATAGGCTTCTACAAGGGAACTGCCTAGGGCCACACCGCAGGGATTGTTGTGCTTGAGAATCGCGGCGGCGGGGGAACCTTGGGGATCTGCAAACTCGGCAATCACCTGACGGGCTGCTTCCAGATCCACTAGGTTGTTATAACTCAACTCCTTGCCCTGGATTTGGGTGGCACTAGCCCACCCCGTTGGCGTTGCACCCGTCTGATACCAGGCCGCAGCTTGGTGGGGATTTTCGCCGTACCGCAGGGTCTGGAGTTGTTGCCCTACAAGACTGAAGTGAGCCGGGAGGGCTGATTCTGCGACAGAGGGTTCCGCTTCCTGCTGAGCCAGATAGGTGGCGATCGCCTGATCGTAGGTAGCAGTGTGACGGAAGGCTTTCTGAGCACAGGCACGACGAAAGGCTAGGGAAGGTTCTCCTCCCTGCTGGCGGAGTTCCTGTAGGTAAGGGTCATACTGGGCTGGCTCACAGAGCACCGTGAGATAGGCATGGTTTTTAGCCGATGCCCGGAGCATAGCAGGCCCACCAATATCAATTTGTTCAATGGCTTCGGCGATCGTTACCCCTGGTTTGGCAATCGTTTGCTCAAAGGGATAGAGGTTGACCACAACTAAATCAATTAAGCGAATCTGATGGGTTTCCAGTTCAGCCAGATCTTCAGGCACTTCCCGTCGCGCCAAAATTCCGCCATGAATGCGGGGGTGGAGGGTCTTGACGCGCCCTCCTAAAATCTCTGGAGAATTCGTGTAGTCAGAAACTTTAGTAACCGGAAGTCCCGCCTGCTTGAGAGCCTGGGCCGTGCCACCACTACTGATGAGATCAAACCCAAACTCTTCTACTAAGCTGCGAGCCAGGTCAATTAATCCGGTTTTATCCGATGTACTCAGTAGTGCTAGACGTGCCATGACTCAGAAATCTCCATTGTTCCCAAGCTTCAGGATAAAACGATTTGGAAAAACCCACCAAGAATCCCCAGGGAATCCTTTCCTGCAGGTTGAGGTTTTGAGGATTTGCCTCCATTCCTAATCTCTAGTCCTAAAATGGCTGTAATTCTATTTTTACTGGTATGTCGAGAGCGATCGCACCCAATTCTGAACTGCTCGAACCTGAACTGCTTGAACCTGAACTGCTTGAACAAAGGCGGCAAGAAGCGCTTGCTTTTAGCGATCGCTGCATTCAAGTGCTGAAACAAGACTTTGGGGCGACAGAAGTGATTGTGTTTGGGTCGCTGCGAGGTGATAGCCCGTGGCATTGGCGATCGGATCTCGATCTTGCCGTGCGTGGCATGACCGACGATGGGATTTGGAACGCCTACTCTGCCCTTGAAAAAATCTCTCCTCCCTGGCTAAAGGTGGATCTTGTTCCCGTGGATAAAGCTCCTGCCCTCGTTCGTTGTCGTATTCTTCAAGAGCAACCGATGCCCAAAAATAAATACTTAGCGCTCAAAGTCCGGATTGAGGATGAGTTGGTATCTATGACCAGTACTCTTGAAACCATGAATCAGGTACTTGCTCAAGCAAATACGGTAGCAGAAATCATTATTACGCCAGCCCTTGCCAGTTACATTGCTGATTTCTATACTTTCTGTGAACGGATTAGCGAGCGCGTAGCCGTCACGCTGGATGGGGGACTCCCCAAGGGAGACAATTGGCACGAGCTACTCCTGCGGCAAGTCGCAGATCTGGGCGGGGATGATCGCCCCCCTCTGTGGAGTGGCTCTCTTCTCTTAGAGTTAGATGAGTACCGGAAATTTCGACACCTAGAAAGGCATAACTACCGGATTGATCTAGACCCCGATCGCGTATTGGAACTTGCTCAGAAGGTTGAACCTGTTTTCGAGAAAGTGAAAAGGGCGATCGCGACCTTCAGCCAGTGGTTAGAAGCACAAGCCAATCCCTAATATTTGGTTCTTAGAACCTATTTCTAGCATTACTGAATAAATTTATCCGAGTAGAAACAACCGCAAACCTGAAAAAATCACCGCTCCTAACCCTGCTGCACTAGGGATTGTGATTAGCCAAACTAGCCCAATCTCCCGAATGATTTGCCAGCGCACCGAATGCTGACCTTGAAGCAGGCCGATCGCAACGACACCCCCGACTAAGGCATGGGAAGTAGAAGCGGGTAATCCCAGGCGAGAGGCTAATAAAATGGTCGTTGCTGTTGCGAGTTCCGCACAGAAGCCTCCACTGGGCTGTAGGGGTGTAATTCCCTCTCCAATAGTGGCGATGACTTTTTTACCCCAAATCGCCAGTCCAGTCACAATACCCATGCCCCCCAAGCCTAGAACCCAAAAGGGTACCTGAAAGTCATTCAGGGGAACGGCATGAGTCCGGTGAATGTAGGCGATCGCTGCCAAGGGGGCTACGGCGTTCCCGACATCATTGGATCCGTGGGCAAAGGCGACAAAGCAGGCACTCAGCACTTGGAATCGACCTAATTGTTGCTCGATCGGTAAGCCATTCTGGTTATCCTGCTGGTTTGCATACTTGGCCAACTGCCGCCAACTAATCAAAGTTAGGGTAATGGCAGCGATCGCACCCAGAGCTAAAGGTAGGTCATAGCTAGGCAGCACGACCCCCCATCGGTTCTGGAGCATGGCCTGGACAGGCTGCGTTAGCGTTGGAAACACTAGCACGCCAAACACACTGAAGAGGACGGTACTTAACCACGGAATCCACTCCCGTAACTGTTCCAGTGGGTGGGGTTGCTCCAGAATCCAACGCTTGATTAGGGTGTAGAACAGAGCCGTGATCAATCCACTCACCACCGGAGTAACGACCCAGGTGAGGGAAATTGTGCCCAGCGATCGCCAATTCACAGCTTGTATCCCAACCGTGACCCCACCAAACCCTGCGATCGCCCCCACCACTGCATGGGTCGAGGAAACCGGAAACCCCCAAGCCGTCGCCAGATTGAGCCATAGCCCAGACGCTAACAAAACCGCCAGCATTCCAGTTAAAAATACTTGAGGAGCTTGCACAAACAAGCTGGGATTTACAATCTCAGTCACCAAAGTTTGAGAGACTTGCCGCCCAAACAACACTGCCCCTGATAGTTCTAAAACTCCAGCAATAATCAGAGCTTGCTTCAGGGTGACTGCCTTGGATCCCACAGAAGTACCCATGGAATTTGCGACATCATTGGCTCCCAAATTCCAAGCCACATAAAAAGCTAACAAACCTGTGACAAGTACCATGATCAACGCTTAGAAGTCCAACGCTTTAATCCATGCCAGTTACACCTAGGGCAATAGTAGCGTCGCAAAAGCAGCAAAGAAGTTAAAAACACCTCTGAAGGAAATCGGGATGTTCGTTTGACCTGATGGTGACATTTAGGACATTTAATAGGCATGGATCATGGGAACGAGATCGTGTTTTAATTTACGGTTCTTTGCGGCAACAGTCCGGATATTTTCTTGAAGAGAGACTGAAGCCATGAATTGCTCGTTCGTGGTTTTGCGATCTATGAGGGTTGAAATCCCCATTCTGTCATTGGCTGTCTCAAGCTGCCCGGAGTATTTCTGTTGAAGGGCAGATGTAGAACACTGGAATAGTAGACATCCTCTAAGAGGGTGTTTGAAAAGTCCCCAACGGTGAGATGAATGACCCCGATCTCG
>JAYKHH010000303.1:0-9254 GCA_035285265.1 Leptolyngbyaceae cyanobacterium
CTTTGCAGACGAGCAAGGTGCCTATGGCAATTTAGTTGTCGTCAATCATGCCAGAGGTCTGCAAACACGCTATGCTCATCTAGCTAAAATCCGGGTCAGGGTTGGTCAGCGGATCAATGCTGGAGAGACGTTGGGTGTGGTGGGCACAACGGGTTCCCCTAGTTCCAAGGAATCCCATCTCCATTTTGAAATTCGTCAAGCTTCCAAGTTAGGTTGGGTGGCTGAGAATCCAACTCCCTACTTGCAAAGGATAAATGTCAAATCTCTTCCTTAAAATTTCGAGTAAAAGATGACTTCTTCAACTTCTGAACAGCCCCATCCTGAACAACTACAAACTTATTTGGAGATTGCAACGGAAGCCGCGATCGCCGCTGGCGAAATCCTCAAAACCTATTGGGGCAATCTAGGTAAGGTCGAAGAAAAGGGACGACTGGGAGATTTAGTCACCGTTGCCGACAAAGGTGCTGAAGCCGCTATTCTAAAAGTTTTGCAAAACTACCTTCCTGACCACAGGATTTTAGCTGAGGAATCAGGTCAGATGGGAACTCTTACAAGTGACTATCTTTGGGCGATTGACCCCCTGGATGGCACGACTAACTATGCCCACCAATATCCTGTTTCAGCTGTGTCTATCGGGTTGTTGATAGCTGGGGTGCCGTGGGTGGGCGTTGTGTTAGACCCATTCCGCAATGAGTTATTTCGCGCTGCTAAAGGCTTAGGTGCGACTCGGAATGATCAGCCAATGCGGGTATCCCAAACGACCGAGCTTGAGAAAAGCTTATTGGTTACTGGCTTTGCCTATGATCGCCGAGAAACATCAGATAATAACTATGCTGAATTCTGCCACCTAACCCATATTACCCAGGGTGTCCGACGGAGTGGCTCGGCAGCCCTAGATCTATCTTATGTAGCTTGCGGACGGTTTGACGGCTATTGGGAGCGGGGTTTGTCATTGTGGGATATTGCCGCAGGAATTGTCTTGGTTGAAGAGGCCGGGGGCAAGGTAACTGCCTATGATGGTAGCCTTGTCAACCCTGCTTCGGGTCGCCTGTTAGCAACCAATACTTTACTTCATGACAGCTTGAGCTGTGAGTTGTTAAAAGTTCGTAAGTCTGTAGCAGCAGGAAATACGGTGAAGCTGGTGGATGCATCCGGGGAAACACGCTACTAGAATATAAAAAGTAGTTTATTACGGATGCATCCCTAGTTGAGCACAGTACACTAGAGGGGATTTCTTATAGAGATTTTATAAAGTTACAAGGGTGTAACATCTTGAACCAAACTTTAACCTGGGCTTTTGCATAATTTTAAAGCTAAGGACTGAAGACTTAAATATTAAGGTTCAGAAGCCAGTTGTAAATAATTGTTGCAAGACCTGAAGCTTTTACCAAACTTGGGTTTCAAATTCAGGGTGCCCTGCCTTACGGCTCTGGCCTCAATGCTAGGACATTCTTGTTCGATCAGGAGTCGGAGGCATCTTAATCTTAGTTTACAAACAGTTTCTCAGACTGATATGAGCAATCAGTCTATGTAGATCTATTAGTAGGACACGTAGGAAGCTACATCATGCCTTTACCAATTGACCGAGGGTTGTTCAAGCTAGACTTCTTTGATCATCATGCAATTTTAGGGGTTGCAGTAGATGCAGAGGTGAAAGATGTTCGCAAGCGATACTTAAAGATTGCTCGAAGCTTACATCCTGATAGTTTTCCAACTGCGTCTGAGTCAGACAAGCAGCAGGCGACTGAATTTCTATCTAAGCTAGTTAATCCAGCCTATGAGAAGTTGTCTCAAGACCGTGAACGGCAGGAATATACAGTCGTTCTTCGCCTTAAAGGTCAGCAGTTGGCGAGACAGCAAGGTTCTACTGAGGTGGTGAGTGAATTGGCAAAGCAACTGGCGAATGCTAAAGACTTTGATGAATTCTATAAAAGTTCTATACAACAGTTAGCCGAAAAGCAGTACCAGACCCTCAGCCAGAGCCTATATATTACTGGGGAAATCAGCGAATTAAACTTAATGTATCTAATTCGCAAGTATGGCCAAGCAGCAGGATCGGCTCCTAGTACAGGAAAGCCATTGAGTATGCAGAATCCGTCTGCAAGTTCTCCAACTTCCAGTTCAGGCTCAACTTCCAGTTCAAGCTCAACTTCTAGCTCAGGCTCAGCTTCTAGTTCAAGCTCAGCTTCTAGCTCAGGCTCAACTTCCTCCCAAAGGGTTTCTCAAGCAGACCAAAGCTACCGTCGTGCTGAGGAATTAGTGGCACGAGATAATATTGCAAAAGCTATTTTAGAGCTGCGGGAAGCATTACAGTTTGAGCCTAATAATGCTCGCTGTCATGCTTTATTGGGAAAAATCTATATGAAGCAAAACCAGCCAACGATGGCTAAAATTCATATTAATAAAGCATTGCAGATTGATCCTGCAGAGCCTGTAGCTTTGCAAGCCAAACAGCAACTTGATAAGGCAGATGCTACGAAGGCAGGAAGCCAAAGTACAGCTAATTCCAAGAAGCCTGATAAGCCGAGCGGAGGTTTATTTGGCTTGTTTGGTCGCAATAAGAAGTAATAGGCAACTGATCTGCTATTCATGAGCGGTCTGACTAAACCCTACTAAGCTGGCACTCGTGGGGTTTTACATCTTGCCTTCCTGAATTCCCATGCTTCCTATTAAAATATGTAAAGAAACTGAGAAGGGAACAGAGAATGCGGGTCGCAATTATCGGGGCAGGACTGGCAGGCATGGCGACGGCGGTAGACCTAGTGGATGCAGGTCACGAAGTAGAGATCTTTGAATCACGCCCCTTTGTAGGGGGGAAGGTAGGCAGTTGGGTAGATGGTAGCGGCAATCATATTGAGATGGGGTTGCATGTCTTCTTTGGATGCTACTACCAACTTTTCAACCTGATGGAGAAAGTTGGGGCTCTGCAAAATTTGCGATTAAAGGAGCATACCCATACCTTTATCAATCGAGGTGGAGAGACAGGGGCCTTAGATTTTCGCTTTATCACTGGAGCGCCCTTTAATGGCTTGAAAGCCTTTTTCACCACCTCTCAACTTTCCTTGCAAGATAAGGTTCAGAATGCGATCGCCCTCGGAACCAGTCCCATTGTCCGGGGTCTCGTAGACTTTGAGGGGGCGATGAGAACCATTCGGGATTTAGATAAAGTCAGCTTTGCGGATTGGTTTCGCCGTCATGGTGGCTCTGATGCGAGTTTGAAGCGAATGTGGAACCCGATCGCCTATGCCCTAGGATTTATCGATACCGAAAATATTTCTGCCCGTTGTATGCTAACGATCTTTCAGTTTTTTGCAGCCAAGACTGAAGCATCGGTGCTGCGAATGTTAGAAGGATCTCCCCATGAATATCTCCACAAACCGATCACTGACTATCTCGAAGCACGGGGCGCAAAGATTTACACTCGTCAGGGAGTTCGGCAAATTCTATTTGCAGGGACGGGCACACAAACTCAAGTCACAGGTCTAGTTATTCCGCAGGGCGACACTGAAACTACGATTACCGCCGATGCCTACGTGTGTGCCTGCGATGTCCCCGGTACCCAGCGACTCTTGCCCCCAGAATGGCGGCAGTGGAGCGAGTTTGACAATATTTATAAGTTGGATACCGTGCCCGTCGCCACGGTGCAACTGCGGTTTGATGGTTGGGTGACTGAGCTTCATAATGCAGCCGAGCGGGAACAGTTAGCCCATGCAGCAGGGCTGGATAATTTACTTTATACGCCCGATGCAGACTTTTCTTGCTTTGCTGACTTGGCGTTGACCAGTCCTAGCAACTATTACCGCACTGGAGAAGGGTCTTTGTTGCAACTGGTTTTGACCCCAGGTGATCCATTTATTAAGCAGAGTAATGAGGCGATCGCCCACCATGTCCTCAAGCAGGTTCATGATTTATTCCCGTCTTCCCGTGAACTCACCATGACTTGGTATAGCGTAGTCAAGCTCGCCCAATCTCTATATCGCGAAGCCCCTGGCATGGATCTGTATCGTCCTGCTCAAAATACACCGATCTCTAACTTTTTCCTGGCAGGGAGTTATACACAGCAAGATTATATCGATAGCATGGAAGGTGCAACGCTTTCTGGACGACAGGCAGCAAAGGCAATCCTCACAACGCTTACGGAAAGCAAGGCTAAACAAAATGTCTGATTGGCTTGAACATAGTGTGCAAATCGAAGTGGAAGCTCCGATGGAGCTAGTCTGGAGCCTCTGGTCTGATCTAGAACAAATGCCCCAGTGGATGAAGTGGATTGACTCTGTGGAACTGTTGCCGGATCAACCTGAGCTTTCTCGCTGGAAACTCGCCACCGGAGGGTTGGAGTTTAGCTGGTTAGCTCGGATCTTGAAAATCGTCCCCAACCAAATCATTCAGTGGGAATCTATGGATGGACTCCCTAATCGCGGAGCCATTCGTTTCTACGATCAGGGCAACCGAAGTATTGTCAAGCTCACCGTCGCCTACGCCATTCCCGGAATTATTGGTAAGTTAATGGATAATTTATTTTTGGGTCGAGTGGTTGAGTCTACCCTTCAAGCTGATCTAGAGCGCTTTCGTCAATATGCTCTGTCCTCTCAAATTCATTCAGCTTAAGTCATTGTGACAAAAGTTTTTTTAGGTGGTTTTTGGGTAGGGAAAACTACTTAAAAAAGCTAGCGTTGCTGAATTGTGGGATGAGTTGGGTAGGGGCATGGCACTGCCACGCTCTTCTAGCAGAGAGCCAGACACCACCGCGTACGCAAAATAAGGCTGTTTGAAGAGTTGCACTTCGCACAACCCTCCAAACAGCCCTTTCGTCGAACTGAAGAAATATAGCGATCGCCATCCTCAAATCCTACGATCCGAATTTCTCAAATCCCCTCTGAACCTGCCCTTGTCTATCCCTTACACCTTTCAGGAATAGTAAGCGTAGCAAATATTACGCAAACCCTGTGATTTTTTGATATATCAAGCAAGCGATCTCTGCAATCTTTGCAAGGCTGAACCATTTTTGGAAAATCCAGACTGCGTAAGGGCTAGACCTTGACATGCATGGAGAAAATTGCACCCCATCAGAACCGTCACGAGTGTCAACCCCTAATCACTTAAACACTTCTTTACCATCACTTAATGATTGGAATATAAAATCACCCTAGCTTCAAAAATGTGCTCAAGCTGAATTTTCTGTGAGGTCACGATCTAATGGCTTTTTCTACTACTCTTAAGCGGGCAGTGACAGCATCGGCTGTAGCTACTGTCATGGTCTTTGGTCCCGTTCTGACTGCTGTTGCCCAAGTCGTGAGCTTAAATGGCGCTGGAGCAAGTTTTCCCGCTCCTCTCTACGAACGTTACGCTGCTGAGTTTAAAAAGAAATTTCCCAACATTCAAGTCAACTACCAGGCGATTGGTAGCGGCGGTGGCATTAGGCAAACCATAGCCGGAACCGTTGACTTTGGTGGCAGTGATGCAGCGATGACGGATGCTCAAATCGCCCAGGTCTCTAAAGGAGTTGTCTTAGTTCCCACTGCTGGTGGTGCAGTTGCAGTTACTTATAACCTACCTGGGATCTCCAATCTGAAACTGTCCCGGAGAGCTCTGCCTGACATTTTCTTGGGCAAGATCCAACGTTGGAACGACCCTGAAATTGCTAAACATAATCCCGGTGTGAATCTACCGAACACCCCCATTCGACCTGTGGTTCGGTCTGATGGCAGTGGCACCACCTTCATTTTCAGCAATCACCTGAGTACCATCAATCCTTTTTTCAAAGCTAGAGTTGGAACCAGCACCGCCCCTCGTTGGCTGACAGCCACCATTAAAGGTAGAGGCAATGCTGGGGTAGCTGCACAAGTTAGCAGAACTGCTGGATCCGTTGGCTACGTTGAATTAAGCTATGCACAAGAAAACAAGCTTGCTACTGCGCTGGTGCAAAATTCCAGTGGGAAGTTCGTTGCTCCTTCTGTTGCCACTGCTGACGATGCCCTGGATAACATCAAGTTTCCCAAAAACTATCGTGTGTTTATTGGGGATTCCAGAGAAGGTTACCCTATTGTGGGGTTGACTTGGCTGATGGTTTATAAACAGTATGATGCGACCAAAGGCCCTGCAATGCAAAAATGGGTAGATTGGATCTTAACCGATGGTCAGAAATTGAATAATTCTCTTGGCTATACCAAAATTCCCCCTAGCGTTGCCAGACAGGTAATGAATACCGTCAAGTCTGAGATGAAAATCAGATAGACACGGTTAAAAAATCGAGTGGACTCGTTGAGTTGTGTTTTGAAGATTTAACTCTTCAGAACACAACTATTTGGTTATGATCAATGTTTTTGGTTTCAAAGAAGTAATACCAATGTGCTATTTTTTAAGGAACCCTCAATTCAGGGTAATTACTCTTTGAATTTATAAGACTATTTTTTGACTCCATGAACTTCTCTCAAATTTATTGAAAGTATGGCTGACACGACTTCTAAGCCCTATGCCAACAACAGTGATATTCCGAATATCACGGCTGGGGATCAGGTAATTGCTACGGTTGATCTTGGGTTTACTTGGGTAGTTCGGATATTGACCTTTATAGCCGCTGTAATTATTTTTGCAATGGTTGTAGTCATTGGCGAGAAGGCTATGCCCTCGATCCAGCAATTTGGTCTGGGGTTCATTTTTAGTCAAGAATGGGATGTCCCCGGTGATATCTTTGGAGCCTTGCCCTACATTTATGGCACCTTGGTGAGTTCCATCATTGCCCTGATCCTAGCGTTACCTGTAGCTATCTCAGTTGCCATTGTCACCACTGAAGATTTCTTACCCGAATGGGTTCGCTCTCCGATTGCTTTCATTGTTGAGCTACTAGCAGCAATTCCTAGCGTGGCTATTGGTCTCTGGGGTATTTTTGTTTTAATTCCCTTTTTGCAGCCAATTGGTACATGGTTGCATGGCAATTTCGGGTGGTTCCCTCTATTTGGCACTGAACCGTTTGGGCCTGGAATGCTTCCTGCAGGCGCTATTCTGGCGATTATGATCGTCCCTACTATTGCCTCTATTAGCCGAGATGTGCTTTTGTCAACGCCTCAAGACCTACGAAGTGCATCGATGGCCTTGGGTGCAACCCGATGGGAAACCATTATTGGGGTGTTATTTCCAGCCGCAGTCTCTGGAATTTTAGGAGCCACCTTACTTGGCTTAGGTCGAGCTTTAGGTGAAACGATGGCTGTGACGATGGTAATTGGCAATTCCCCACAAGTTAGTTTATCTTTGCTTGACTTAGCCTCTACCATCCCAGCAGTTCTGGCGAATGAATTTGCTGAAGCTCAAGATGGCTTACACATCAGTTCCTTGATGTATTTAGCCCTATTACTCTTTGCAGTAACGCTCCTTGTTAACGTTGCAGCCGTCTTTTTAGTCCGGTTTCTAGGTAGCAAAGGACAGGATTAGTCCTCCTAGTCATCTTCTCAAGAATCCCCCCTTATCGCCAACCGACCTATGGAATCGATGCCTTCCGGTTTTCACAACACTAGCCTACATCTTACAAATGAGCAGATCGCTGCCAAAATTTGTACTCCGCTGAAGCCTATTCGGAGCTACTCCAGTATTGCTCTAACGGTACTCTCATTTGTTTTGGCAGGAATCGCTATCCTTCCTTTGTTTTCCCTATTGTGGACCATTTTATCTAAAGGAATTCCCTTACTTTCTTGGGAGAGCTTTACCTCTTTGCCTGCTCCAGTAGGTCAAGAAGGGGTCGCAAACGGATTTGCCAATGCTATTGTTGGCACCTTAACCATGGTATTCATGGCTACACTTATTAGTGTTCCTGTTGGCATCTGCACTGCCATCTATATCGCTGAATTTACTCCAACAACAGCTGCTTCAAGTATTTCAAGTATTGTGCGTTTCACGATGCAGGTGTTGAGCGGGGTACCTTCGATTGTGGTTGGGGTATTTGCCTACGCTGTGATTGTTCTAACCTTCAAAGGTTTTTCGGCGATTGCCGGTAGTATCGCTCTCACCATTGTGATGCTACCGATTATTTCCCTGACCACTGAAGGGGCGTTGAAGTTAGTTCCTATCAGTTTACGTCTTGCCTCATCAGGGTTAGGTGCCAGTCGCTTTCAGACCATTGCTCGCATTGTTCTGCCAACTGCGCTACCTAGCATCACGACGGGGATTTTATTGGCGATTTCCCGTGCTGCTGGTGAAACTGCCCCCCTAATCTTCACGGCTTTATTTAGTCAAAACTGGGCCCAAGGGCTAGATAAGCCAACGCCATCCTTGTCTGTCATGATCTACAACTACTCTTCCTCTCCCTTTATTGAGCAAAATAAACTTTCCTGGGCAGCCTGCGTAGTTTTAGTGGTTTTGGTTTTAGTTTCTAGCGTTCTCTCTCGTTTGGCGACTCAAAGACGCATTAAGCTGCGGTAATTTTTCGCTTCGTCTTTGGTTTTGTAAACCCACCTCATTCTCTGAATTTTTGTCCTATGGTTAATACGTCTGAACAAAACTCCTTGCCAGCTCTGAGAGTCAAAGATTTGGCTTTCTACTACGGAACCTTTAAGGCCATAGAAGGCGTTTCTATGGATGTTTTAGAAAAAAAGGTCACGGCTTTAATTGGCCCTTCTGGTTGTGGTAAATCAACCCTTATTAAGGCGCTTAACCGGATTACTGAATTGGAAGCACAGGTTCAGGTCAAGGGAAGTGTTGAATTTTTTGGCCAGAATATTTACGCACCCAATGTCAACATCAACCGGTTGCGCCGCCAGATCGGGATGGTGTTTCAAAAGGCTAATCCTTTTCCCAGAAGTATTTATGAAAATATCACCTACGGGATTCAAATCTATGGTCGTCAATCTAGAAGTGCCCTAGATGAGATTGTGGAATCTGCTTTAAAAGGCGCTGCTCTTTGGGATGAGGTAAAAGACAAACTCCATAAGTCTGCTTTAGGTTTATCCGGAGGACAACAACAGCGACTTTGTATTGCTCGTGCCTTAGCGGTAAGACCTAAGATATTGCTGATGGATGAGCCT
Source organism: Leptolyngbyaceae cyanobacterium (assembly GCA_035285265.1). Taxonomy (GTDB): domain Bacteria; phylum Cyanobacteriota; class Cyanobacteriia; order JARCMD01; family JARCMD01; genus JAYKHH01. The sequence goes on from JAYKHH010000303.1 coordinate 9,015, forward strand.
TGCTCAGCACTTGACCCAATCGCCACCATGAAGATTGAGGAACTGATTGATTCGCTTCGTAAGGATTTAACCATTGTCATTGTGACCCACAATATGCAACAGGCAGCTCGTGTATCAGATTACACTGCTTTTATGTATATGGGTGAACTCATGGAGATGAATGAAACTCAAATTATTTTCAATAACCCTGCAAATTCCAAAACTAGAGATTATGTCTCTGGGCGCTTCGGTTAATAGCTA
>JAYKHH010000304.1:0-4719 GCA_035285265.1 Leptolyngbyaceae cyanobacterium
AAGATGCGCTAAATGCTAGAACAAAAAGCATGATCAAGACTAGAATTTTTTGCCTTTTCATACAACCCTCGGAGGTACTTTTTAGACCAATTAATGATGCGTTATTGTTCAGTTCAGATCATGAAAATTGCCCTAAAGTCTGTGTGGATTGGGTTGAGGGCTGTAGCTTGGCAACCTACGTTCTGCATGGGTTACGCTATCGCTAACCCATCCTACGTTCTGCATGGGTTACGCTATCGCTAACCCATCCTACGTTCTACGTTCTTCGCCTCTTTTACGAGCCACAATGTGAAAAATGTGCCAGTACTTTTCCTCGCCGATCGCCGTAACTCCCGGATGCTCTTCTTCGTCTAGCCATTCCACTACAAAGGGTTCTAAAAGTCTTTCAACTTGTAGGCGTGTGTGATGGGTGCGATTGGGATAAACAGTCCAGGAGTCGCGATCGCCAAACAACTGTCCACAGAAACGTCCTCCTGGATTGAGCGATCGCACAATCGTTTGCCATAGGTCGGAAAAATGTTCAGGGGAACAGAAGGGGAGGCAAAAACTGGCATTGATTAAATCCACCGCCGCAGGTAAGGTCAATGCTTCAAAACGCATGATTTGGGTTTGTAGCAAATCGTGCTGAATGGGGCGACTGAGCAGACGATCAAAGGCTTTTGGTTCTCCATCAATGGCTAAAACACGCCAACCTCGACGCAGCAATTCCACCGTATCCCGTCCATCCCCACAGCCCAGATCCACTGCCAACCGAGGACAATCCTGCAATGGTTCTGCGTCAAAAGCATCCAACGCTTTCAGCAAGGTTTCACGGGGTGGGCGACCTGCTACCGCTTGATAGTAGGTTGCCCAATTATGTTCAGAAGTAGGATGGGTGGAGGAATTCATAACTTAACTTAAGCGATCGCAAGTTCAGCGTGGGTTTGGCAATTTTTAGGACAGACTCTAGCACAGGCTTCGCAACCAATGCAGTTTTCCGCCTTGGCGATCGTCATCACCTTACGTTCAATTTCATCATCCTCTTCATCTTCGACAAACTCCCCATCTTCATTCAATGCGCGTAAGGCCATCACGCCACGTCCGCAGGTTTTTAGGCATCTGCCACAGCCAATACACCGTGCAAAATCGATCGCTTGCAAAAATTTGGGAATCCAAACGTTGCCGCCAAAGGTCAATCCAGTAAAAGTCGTCATGGTGAGTGTTCTCCTGAGGTTCAGTAATTGTTTGATGTCGTGTCAGTTAAAACGGGCTAGACCTTAGAGGATAAAAGTCATGATGCTTCCCGTGCCCTTTAGACCAATGCTTTGTAGTTTTTGACGCGATCGCCGTCGGCAATCCCCAAAATTTTTGCCAGCCAGGGAGGAGGAGAGGTAGCGATCGCCTGTTGTAATTCGCTCAGCACTACTCTGGCGGCTCCCCCAGCTTCTTTTTTGATCGGGTAGATGCCCGCCTGCACCACTTTCCCCGCAGCGGGGCCACCAATGGCGACGATATACAGCACCGGACAATCTCGAATCAACCCAACTCGAAACGCATTTTTGTCCTCCGATAAATCCGCTTCAAGGGCCGAGCGAATCTCAATCAGTCGGATTTCGTCGGTCGAAAGTTGATAAATCAGATAGCGTAGACAGGAACCAAAATGCCCATCCAGGAATTCTTGATTGTTGGAGGCTACGGCAACCCGAATCGAGTTGGGCATCTCTCCTTCTTGATAGGGTTCGATGGGCGGCAACTGATCAATTTCATCCAATTCACCCCACAGAATTCGGACTGCCTTTTTCAAACTAGCAATATCGGCGGCATCCGCATCTTCTCCATGTTCCTCTCCATCCAATTCGTAGGTTTGTCCGAGGGCGGTCTTGAGATTGGTGACCGTGATTTTGCTGAGGCTAATTTCATCTAGAGCATCGCCTAAATAGGTCTGTAACGCTTCGATAAAATCAACAACAGAAAACTCTGGAAACAGTCTGGAGGCTAAGGCAATCCTTAAGGCCACTTCATTGGAAATGGGTTGTTCAGCCATGGCTCTTACTCATCCATCCATTTTGAGAACATTAATGCTCAAGTATTACGAGCGATCAACAATACGGACATAAATGGCGTTAATTGCCGTGTCATCTAAAACATGGCGATCGCTGCCAACTCGAACGATAAAATGGGGCGATCGCTGTTCTACGGCGATGGACTGTCCCAGCGTTAGTCCTAGTGCCCTGAGCTTTTGGGCGGTTGTATCACGCAATGTCTCAATGCGGGTGATCACACCGCGTTCGTGCGATCGCAACAGTTTTAAGGAAGCGCCCTGAACCGAAAAGCCTTTCGTTAGCATCAATGTGTCCTCCGAGGGTAGGGGCTGCTGTGTCTACATAAGTCTTGGTTTTGCGTTTCCGGTTTGTTTGGCCCCCTAAATCCCCCAATTCTGGGGGACTTTGATCCGTGAGCCCCCCAGAATTGGGGGGTGGGGGGCTGAGAGGAGTTGTGTAGACACAGCAGGAGGGTAGGGGGGAAGGGGTAGGGTGTCAAAATATTTCAAAATTTAGTAGTCGTCTGTGGGGACGTTATCAGTAACGCCTCTACAGAAAGTCAACCGTTAGACCAGGTAAGCTTCCTGATGGGTGCGGATCGTGCAATCAGAGCGGGGATAGGCCACACACAACAGAACAAATCCTTTTGCCGTTTGCTCGTCGTCGAGAAACACTTGTTCGGATTGATCCAGTTCACCTTCGACTACTTTGCCTACACAACTGGAACAAGACCCAGATTGGCACGAGAAGGGTAGGTCTAACCCCTTTTCTTCAGCAGCTTCCAGAATAGTCGTCGTATCTTCAACGGGAATGGTGATGTCGATCGCCCGTTTTTTGTTGATTAAATGTACTTGATAGGTCGCCATAATCGAGTTCTCCAAAATCGATTTTTTTAGGTTGAATGCCTCAACTGCACGGCACCGCCGCTGGGGTGCAGTTACCCGCCTGGAAGGATTTGCCACAACCACAGGTATCCGTTGCATTAGGGTTTGTAAACTTAAAGCCGCTTTCCATCAGTCCTTCAAGAAAATCAATCACAACGCCTTGCAGTAAGGGCGCACTTTTGGGATCAATGTAAACTCGGACTCTGCCTTGCTGTTCAATTACGTCATCCGGGTTAGGTGCATTGGCGATATCCAGGGTGTATTCATAGCCATTGCAGCCGCCATCATTGACTCCAACCCGAATGCCTTTTTCAGAGGAAGGGTTGGCACTGCCCTGCAAGAAGGCACGGAGGCGAAATTCTGCTTTTTCGGTGAGGGTAACGGTCATTGCTTTTTCTCCTGAATAGGTTTTGTGTGAAATGACAGGTGGGGGAGAGCGATCGCTCACCTCAAGAAGAACCACCTTGCTCCGCCCCAATTGCTGCTCCAACGAGTCGTCGGCTCCTGTCGCCGCAAACTGGACAAAGGGGATCATGGTAAGGGTGACGTTTAGAAAATTCGGCTCGGCTCAAATCCATCGTCAGCAGTTGAGATAGCAGCGGCGTACCTAACCCTGTGATCAGCTTGATCGCTTCTAAGGCCGTGAGACATGCTAGTGTCCCTGAAACTGCGCCTAACACGCCAAAACCGCGCTTATCCCAATCTGGTTTTTCGGGAAAGATGCAGGACAGACAGGGCGTTAAACCGGGGACGATCGTGGTCAGGTATGCTTCCATGTCATTCATGGCAGCTTCTACCATCGGCTTACCCCAACGTACACAGGCGGCATTCAGCAAATCCCGCTCGATGAAGTTGTGGGCGCAGTCCAAAACAATGTCAGCGGTTTGCACCAGGGCATCGACATTTTCAGGAGTTACATACTCACAGATGGCATCGATTTGCACATCTGGATTGATAGCTGCCAGCGTTTCTTTTGCCTTGAAGACTCGTGGTTTGCCCACCCAATCGTGGGTCATCAAGATCTGACGATTCATGTCATCCAGTCGCAGTTCACCACCGCGCAGGAGAATTAACCGCCCTACCCCCGCCACGGCTAGATAAAGGGCTGCCGTTGCCCCTAATCCACCGACTCCAGTTACCAGTACCGTTGCGTTCTTTAACCGCTGCTGGGCCTCTTCACCAAATCCAGGCAGCATAATTTGGCGGCGATAGCGCTCTAATTCAGTTGGAGTAAGAGTTTGCACGTTGGGTTCTCCTCAATCAAATTGGGTCTATCGAGGTGTAGGGAGGCATTAATCAGAGCCAATTTCTGACAGCAGAACTACCCCTTTTGGTTTTTCGTTAAACACCTTGAACAGCTTTTCGTTTAAGGGTGAAGAAGTTAGGAAGGTGTCATATGCCTGCTGGAGTGCTGCTTGATAACGTTCGAGTTTCTCTGCTTCACTCAAGTCTGGAGTTTCCAAATCAATAGCTTTAATGAAGGAAGAGAACTTTTGCAGAATATGCAACCGATTCACATTCACGAATTGCGGGTCATAGGGAAGGTTAAAAAATTCGAGATACTCTTCGGCATTCACTAGTTTTTGAAATTCAGCTAAGGTTCCACTCATGCTTTTTGCTCCCATTGCTTGAGCTGTTGTTTAAGTTGGTCAATCTGCCGAAAGATTTGGTAAGTCTCGCTAGCAGCATCGATTAAACGTTCATAATCGGTGGGCAATCCTTCTGCCAGATCGTGGAGATCCATTTTCATTTGTCCAGCTTTGCTGTTCAGGCGTTTGATTTGAGTCTTGAGTTCTTCAATAGTTGTGATTTCG
>JAYKHH010000305.1:0-4813 GCA_035285265.1 Leptolyngbyaceae cyanobacterium
GCTGAAAATAAATCAGCGAACTGACAGTTCTGGGTTTTGGCTTCGACGACCCTCTGCCACCAAAACCATGCTGGCTGAGCGAAGTCGAAGCCCATCTTACAGTTAATTCCGCCTTCCTCCTTACAGCCAAATGAGGGCATACTGAGGGAGTTAAACTGCAGCTACACCTTAAACCTCCCCCTGTAGCGTTAATCCTGGTTTCCAGCTCTGTCGCAGGGGTAGGCAAACTGTAAAAGTGCTTCCCAGTCCTTCACCCTGGCTCTCTACATTCACGGAGCCACCATGCAGCTCTACCAGGTTACGGACGATCGCCAGCCCCAAACCTAAACCTTGGCTGGATCGGGCTAGGGCATCTTCTGCCTGTCGAAATCGCTCAAAGACGTAGGGAAGAAATTCTGGGCTAATCCCTTTTCCAGTGTCAATTACCTGGATTTGCACTTGCGAGTTCACTTGGTTCATTCGCACCTGAATTAATCCGACTTCAGGGGTAAATTTAATAGCATTGGAGAGTAGATTCCATACAACTTGTTGCAAGCGTTCCGCATCGCCCGTAATCGGTGTGATCGCCGGATCGAGGTGCGTTTGAATGCGAATTCGTTTGGTTTCAGCCATGGGATGAACGGTATCAATGGCAGCTTCAATCACCTTGGCAAGGTGAATCGGGCGCAAATACAGCCGGATCTGACCTCGGATAATGCGCGAGATATCCAGCAAATCTTCAATGAGTTGAGCTTGGAGCTTGGCATTGCGCTCAATGGTTTCTAGGGCTTTCTGGGTGGCGGTCGGATCATACTGGCGAGAGCGTAGCAATTTTATCCAACCCAAAATGGCATTGAGAGGAGATCTCAATTCATGGGAGACCGTTGCTAGAAACTCATCCTTCTCAGCGTTAGCCGTTTCTGCTTGTTGACGAGCAATCCGTTCGCGCACCCAGAGTTGATCTCGCTCGGCTTCCAGTTGCTTACGTTCGCTCACATCGATCGCACACCCAAGAATTTGATGGGGAACTCCAGTAGCGGTGCGGGTGAATACGGTGACGCGATCGCTAAACCAATGCCATTCACCGTTACGGTGGCGCATCCGGTACTCTAATTCAATAACCTCCCCTTCTTGCAACGAGGCGATGGAGTTTAATTGATCGGAGAGGCGATTCCAGTCTTCAGGATGCATCAGTTGCGGGCAAAAGGTTGTTCCCATCGCCTGAATAGACTCAGATGGATATCCCAGAATTTCGGTAAGCTGCTGATTGGTGTAGATATGCTGCTGTTGAAGTAGGTCATACACATACACAATTCCTGGAACGGTATCTGTCACCCGTTGAATAAAATGCTGGCGTTCTCGTAGGGCTGCTTCTACGCTGCGTTCTCGTTCAATACTGCGTTTTAGTTGCTGCCGCAGTTCTGTACTGGCGATCGCAGTATGCATAGCCAACCGCAAACTATCGGGTGTCATCTGGTGTTTGACTAAATAATCCTCGGCACCCTCTTTAATCGCTTTTGCTGCCAGCATCTCATTGCCCTGGCCTGTGATCATAATCACGGGAGGGCAGTTGTCTCCGGTTTGAGCTTGTAGCTCAGTCAGAAATTCTAAGCCATCTTGATCGGGCAAGAGAAAATCTAACAGGATGCCATCGGGGAGTTTCTCCTGGCATAATGCCAAAGCTTCCTGGGCGGATTCTTGCTCCCAAATCGTATAGGTAAAGGCTTTCTCTGCCAATAAGTAGCGCCGATAAGCTTCCCGATCATGCGGTGTGTCATCAACGATGAGGATCGTCCGTTGGGGAGTGGACATGATGGCTTCCGATTCACGTTTTCCTAGTAATCCTTAAACGTAATCTTAGGCGGAAATAATAATAGAAGGATTGAAGGTAAAGGATTTATAGAGCTTTGCCTGAACATAAACAGGAACTACAGGTGTTCAAGAGCCCGTTTACTGACTTCTTGTCCACTGCTCCTTTATGTTAGCTTCATGATTGACACTAAACTCAACTTTTTTCTAAGTTAGGAAACTGATGCGCTCGGACTTCAGTGGCATAGGTTTGTACGGCCTGGGCGATCGCGCCCCGCAAGTCCATATAAACTTTGGCAAAGGGAGGTTGGCGACTGCTCAAACCCAGGATATCCGCAGTTACTAAGATCTGTCCATCACAGTGAGCACCCGCGCCAATGCCAATGGTCGGGATGGTGAGCTTTTGAGTAATTTCTAGGGCAAGATCGCTGGGAATGTGTTCCAGAATCACTCCAAAGGCTCCTGCCTGCTCTAGGGCGATCGCCTCTGCTAAAATCCGCTCCTTGGCTTCTGGAGACTTGCCCTGTTGCCGATAGCCCAGTTGATGCACGGATTGAGGGGTTAACCCCACATGACCCAGCACCGGAATTCCAGCTTGGACAAGACGCGAAATGGTTTCTGCGATCGCTGGGTAGCCCCCCTCTACCTTTACCGCCTGAGCACCCGTTTCCTTGAGGGCACGTCCAGCGGAGTGCATGGCCTGTTGAAATCCCTCTTGATAGCTCAGAAACGGTAAATCCAACACTAGCAGAGCGCGTTTCACACCCCGACGCACTGCCCTGGCATGGTGCAGCATTTCCTCCAGGGTGACTGGCAAGGTGGTTTCGTAGCCTAACGCCACCATTGCCAGGGAATCTCCCACCAGAATTAAGTCGGCTCCTGACTGATCGACAATCTGAGCCAAGGCATAATCCCAAGCCGTCAACGCAACGATGGGGCGTTCCTGTTGTTTCCATTGCATTAGTTGCTGGGGAGTGACGTGCTGGGGAGTAACGGCCATAGGACTCTCTAACGGGGCATTCGGCTGAAGGTGGCATGGGGACGCACCAGCCCAGTGCTAGAGCTAATCCAAGCTAGCCCTTCACTCGTGCCGACCCATAATTTATTGCCAGTATCCGGTGCGATGGATAAGATGCGGCTGGAGGGCAAGTTTTCGACTTGACTGACAATAGCTCCATTGTAAGGATTTAAGCGCAACAACCCATTTTTTGTGCCCACCCAGAAATTGCCCGCTTTATCAAATCGTAAAGAGGTGACATTGCGACCTTTGAGTTGGGTCACTGATCGGAGAATCTGTCCGGTGATGGCATCTACCTCCAACAAGCCATTGGGAGTCCCGACCCATAACGCCCCACGGGCATCCAAGGTCAAGGCTTGAACGGAGACCCCAGGTAGGTCTTCGATGCGATTTTTCACCATGGCGCTGGCAGTATCGACCTGGACTAATCCTTCTAGGGTGCCGACCCAGAGCTGACCTGTGGTATCTAGGGTCATTGCATTGACGCTAACTCCTGGCAAATCCTGGAGTGTAGTCATGAGCAGACCCATATCTGGACTGATTAAGGACAGCCCGCCATCTCCCCCGACCCACAGGTATCCCCGGCGATCTACGAGCAGGGATAGCACGCGCTTGGAGGGCAAGGCTAGGGTTTGAGCCGTAATCTCATTGGTGCGGGGATCGACGCGGATCAATCCTTCGTAGGTTCCTACCCATACCCGTCCTGAAAGATCTTGGGTTAAGGCACCGATCGCAAGATTAGGTAAGCTAATCCGACCAAAGATCCGTCCAGTGTTGGGGTCAATTTTGGCTAATCCCTGCCAGGAACCTACCCACAAATGACCTTTAAAGTCCGGTTGCAGGGCACTCACCCGATAATCTTTGCCTAGGGTTTCACTTTCTTGGCGTTGCCGTTGGGCGGGCGGCAAGTCCTTACCGGGCGGCGGTGGGGAGGTGGGATAGAAAACGGGGTCGCGATTAATCGCGGGAGCCGATTGGGCTAAAACTCGGCTGTCACGAAATGCAACCCTGGCTGGGGAGCTTGCTTCCCAGTTCTGGCCCCATCCTAGTAAGCCCACGCCTACCATCATCGAACTCAGATAAACACTCGTACGGATCAATGAGAATGCCATAGCCTTTTTCCTCACAACACACTCGGCAACTCTGCAATCTAGAGATTTTATAGTATTGCTCACGATTATTCCCAGACAGGATTCAGCGATCGCTCAATACCTGGTAGCTAGTCAAAGAATTTTGGATTTTGGATTTTGGATTTTGGATTTTAGATTGACTCCGACCACTTGGGACGAGGGATGAACCAAAACAATCTAAAAATCAGCAATCTAAAATCGTAACTATTCAGGCTGAGTAGTTACCTAAAATCTAAAATTGGCACAATCAGATTCCTGTTGTGTTGAACTCATATCCTGAACAAGGACTGGGGAAAGGGCTGTGAGCACCCCTAAATATACTCCGGTCTAAACCAACGTCACTATAGCCTTTTCAAGAGCTATTTACTAAAAATTCAAATTTATGACACAGAATTCTCAACAGAAATTGATTTACTCAGCCCTCTGGGATGATCTACATCGAGTCCCCGCTGCTTGCTGATGTGATAGGCCAGCAGTTGCAAGGGCAGCACAGGGAGCAGGGGAGCCAAATCCTCGTCAACCTTCGGAACCTGTACATCATGGTCAAAGATTGCTGTGCTCCCTTCTACCTGAGTTGCATTCACTCCAATCAGTGCAGAACCACGGGCTTTGATTTTGCGAATTGCAGGAAGGATCTTGGGATCGGTCGCTGTGGGTGGGGCGATCGCAATCACTGGAATTTTCTCATCTAGCAGGGCAATGGGGCCATGCATAAATTCACCGGATCGATAGCCTTCTGCATGGAGGTAGCAGGTTTCCTTGAACTTTAAGGCTCCCTCTAAAGCAATGGGAAAATGGATGCCCTGTCCTAACAAAATCAGATGTTCCACGTTCACTAGATTCTGAGCTAAGGCTGCGATCGCCCCTGCTTGTTGAT
>JAYKHH010000306.1:0-2775 GCA_035285265.1 Leptolyngbyaceae cyanobacterium
CTGCTGATAAAGGGCGATCGCACCTGCAAAATTGCCCCCGTCCACCAACTTGCGTCCTTCCTGGAGGAGATTCCTTAATTGCCGGTTGGTTCCGCCCTTTTGTTGGGCTAATAATTCCATCTTCAAACGTAAATCAACCTGATCCTCAGTCGATATCTGTGACTGTCTGGCTAAGGTAGGTTGAGGTAAGAGTACAACCATCAATAGCAGCAAGACAGGACTTAACGCCTGATACAGACTAGAAAGCTTGCTTGTCCAAACACTTCTTCCTACTGACAGAGGAAGTACATCAGTTGCTGTCATACGCTAAAGCTGAATTGTTTTTGTAAACACTTATAGCGTGCCCATAATGGCAAGGTGAGTATAGATATGGCATACACTAACAGACCCCCGGAAAGTATAGTAGAGCGTTCTAGTTTTAGTCCAGTCATGGAATACCATGATCGGGTGAGGTGGGGTCCCATTCTGGCAGGACTAGTCATTGCCCTTAGCGTACAACTTGTACTCAGTGCCCTAGGAGCTGCCCTCGGTTTAAGCACAATTGCAGGGTCAGGAGCGCCCCGCACCGTGGCAGGGGATGTCAGTACTGCCGTGGGGATTTGGTCCATTATCAGCTTATTTATTGCTCTATTTGCAGGGGGATGGATGGCCTCTCGTACCTCTGGCCCCATGAATCGTAATACTGCTCTTTTGAATGGGGCTATCCTCTGGGCTGTCACCCTCACTTTTGGTTCCTGGCTCTTAGCCAGTGGTGTTTCTGGTGCCTTTGGAGTAGTTGCTGCTAATGCAGGCGAAGTTCTGAGTCCAGGGGGCGTGAATGTTACTCCCCCCAATGTGACTGCCCAGCAGGCTCGGGATATTGCTGGCAATGCTGCGAGGGTAGGCTGGTCTTTTACGTTTGGTTCTTTGCTCGGTTTAGTGGCAGCTCTGATTGGGTCTGCGATCGGAGCCCGTTCCCATCGTGCTATGAGTAACCAATGATCTGGCTGTAGACCTACAATCCTTACCTGGCATGAAAACTTATGAGGGATTTGGCAGGGTTTAAGTTCTGCTAAATTCCTCATCGGTTTCAGCGCTCTCTTGTCCCTAAGTAGGCATTAGTTAGTAGGCATTATTCCGTTCAAAAAACACTAAAACTGTCCTCAATAGGATCATGAAATCTAATCCTCAAGACCAGTTGTAGAGATGTTGCAGATCATATTCAACTCGCTGCTTCATTGTATCGAGGGTGGCAGTTTCACCGCGCAAGCCATGAATCTGCGCCCATCCTGTAATTCCAGGCTTCACTTTGTGACGTAACATGTAACCCTGGATGAGTTTCCGGTATTCTTCATTGTGTGCAACTGCATGGGGACGAGAGCCTACGAGGCTCATCCGTCCTTGTAAAACAATCCCTGACTATTTGTTTTTGCAAAAGATATAAATAACTTCTATGAACCTAGGAAGGAGGGCTGTAATGCATCCTATGTATTAGGATTGGAGTTTGCGTACTTTATAAGACGGTTGCCTCCATCGGTGAATCGTGCATAACCAAGGGTCTCATCACTCCATCCCTTGTTCAAGGCTTTGTAGAACCCCTGGATGCTGGCATCTTTTTATCTGGATGCTGGCATCTTTTTAGGGTTAGAGTTTCTCAGAAATCTAGCTGCAAAATCCGCGAAGGAGTGGAAATGCTTCAGAGTTATTCATTGATTGCCACCTAGAAAATTTTAGTATATGTCCCAAAGGCAACAGGGGTTGAACTCAAGCCCTTATTGTTCAGGCAGACTTGGATCGAGGTTTGTCCCACGGGAGCCGATTTAGGTTTTGATTCAGTATATTCGCCAAGGTGCCTCCAGGATACAGCGCCCGATTCGTAAATTTCGGGAGTGCCAGCTTGGCTAGATTAAGTATAATTGCCATGGCTTAGGAAAAGTTGCAGGGAATGTCTGCGGGGTGAGTTCCGTCTGTTGGATAATACTGAAACCTGATCTAAGCTGCTATATTCGGATGCCAATGCTTGCGTGAATCATGGAGTTAAAAAGAACAGTTGAGTCTGGAAAGCAACTCTATGCATCGCATAGACGAGTTGGCTTGGTTTTCAGGAGCCGCTTGCTGTGGCTGGCACCTATCCTTGCTCTGATATTAGGGTTGGGGTATAAGGAAATTAAAAGCTATTGGATACAGCCTCAAGCAGTTTTAGTGCTGGGTGGGGCAACGGAGCGAGAGATTTTTGCAGCCCAATTTGCTCATCAGCACCCCAATTTACCCGTTTGGGTGTCTTCAGGTAGTAATCGTGAGTATGCGGAATGGGTATTTTCCCAAGCCGGTATTAGTCCAACACGCCTGCATTTAGATTATCAAGCTGTAGATACGGTTACTAACTTCACAACCGTTGTAGGGCAGTTGCAAGCTAGAGGCATCCGTAGCATCTATTTAGTGACATCTGACTACCATATGGCTAGAGCAAGAGTCATTGGGGAAATTGTATTAGGGAGCCGAGGAATTGATTTCAAACCGATCGTGGTTACTTCTCAGGAGGCATCTGAACCTGTAGGAAAGTCGATTCGAGATGGATTCAGGGCTTTACTATGGTTGGCTACTGGTAAGACAGGGGAAAGTTTACAGGGTAAGTTTTAACTGGGTGGTGGGCAGGCTGGTATCTTTAACGACGCAGTATAAAAATCTGGGTAAAGTAGTATTTTCCCTGGCTATCTTTAGCAATCCCAATCCCTGTTAAGTTGTACTGTCCCTTAATGTTTTTCAGGTGCCCCGGACTTTTAATCCAACCCTGAA
>JAYKHH010000307.1:0-21789 GCA_035285265.1 Leptolyngbyaceae cyanobacterium
TGGACTGGTCGTTGTGGAAGGAGTATCTGAACCACAGCCATGGATAATCAGTGCCCCTGCTGCCGTGGTGCCTGCGGTAATAATGAAACGTCTTCTAGATAGATTAGACATGAATTTCCTCGTGTAAATAGTTGGATAGTGAGTCTTGATTACGGGCTGGACTGAAGGCAGAGTTAGACCGAATACAAGGATTGTTCGGGGGACTGGACATTGAAGTACTGGATTAACAGATCTCGCAACACAGACTTGAGGGTACTCAAGGGAATCGACCTCCTCACAAAGGCGCTAGGTTTAGCATCTTTGCTAACCTTCAACATAGGTTCAGGAAGAAAAGTTATATGTTACAAGTCACACATTTTTTAGACCTTCTTGTTTTTAGATCTTATTATTTTTAGACCTTCTTAATCTTGAGGCTCTTTAAGTAAGCTTCAGGATTCTCAGGATCAAATTGGATGCCATCAAAGAAGGTTTCAATTCCACGGGAAGGGTTGCTAGGAATTTGATCTGCGGCAACTCCTAAAGCTTGGGCAGCCTCTTTCCATAAATCCTCACGGTTAACTGCATCGACCAACTTTTTGGTGTCAGTATTTGCAGGAAGATAACCCCAACGAATATTTTCTGTTAAGAACCAGAGATCATGACTTTTGAAGGGATAGGATGCCTGGTCATTCCAGTATTTTTGCATTAACTGGGTATCTTCAAAGGTTTTACCATTGCCGAAGTTATACACTCCCTTAGAGCGATCGATAATGTCTTCGTAGGGAACCTTAAACCACTGCCGTTGTGAGACAATTTTGCACATCTCTTCTTTATTTTCCGGTTTTTCACACCACTGTTGCGCTTCTAGAACCGCCATCAATAGTGCCTTCGCTGCTTTAGGATGTTGATCCACCCAATCTGCCCGCATTCCTAGCGCTTTTTCTGGGTGATCTTTCCAAATTTGGCCTGTGGTTACAGCTTGGTAACCCACGTCTTGGTTAACAGTTTGCAAGGGCCAAGGTTCTCCGACACAGAATGCCTCCATGGTATCTACCTTGACGTTGGCAACCATTTGTGGAGGTGGCACTACAATAGTGGAGACATCCTTGCTAGGGTCAATACCTCCAGCAGCTAACCAATAACGAATCCAAAGGTCGTGGGTTCCTCCCGGGAAAGTCATTGCTACCTTAGAGTCTTTTACCTTGGCAAAGGCTTCCTTGAGGGGTTTAGTATCGAGACCAATTTGAAGATCTTTATATTTGTTGTTAAGTAGAATACCCTGACCATTGACGTTCAAACGCGCCAGGATATACATTGGGACGGGTTTGCCATCGGTAACTGCACCCGAACTAATCAAATAGGGCATGGGGGTAAGAATGTGAGCACCATCAATTCCACCACTGCCAGATCCCAACACCAAGTTATCGCGAGTGGTTCCCCAAGAAGCTTGTTTTAGCACTTCAACATCTGGCATCCCGTACTTGGCAAAAATCCCTTTTTCTTTGCCAATAATCAGGGGCGCGGCATCCGTGAGCGCGATAAAGCCTAACTTGGCAGTGGTGACTTCTGGTGTGTCGGCAATCCCCGTACTGACGGTGGGGCTAGCTGCGGGGCTGGTAGTGCTGGTCGTAGAGGGAGTATCTGAACCACAACCGTGGATAATCAGTGCCCCTGCTGCCGTGGTGCCTGCGGTGATTATGAAACGCCTTCTAGAGAGCTTAGACATGAATTTCCTCGTGTAAATGGTTGAATAGTGAGTCTTGATTACGGGCTGGACTGCAGGCAGATTTAGACCGGATGCAAGGATTGGTGTAACTAGTTAGGATCGGGGTTGGGCGTTGAAGTGCTGGATCAAGAGATCTCGCAGCACAGGTTTGAGGTCATCACAGGGAATCGACTTCATGACACAGGTACCAAGTTCAGCATCTTTGCCGACCTTGCCACCCATATAGATGTCTACCGCTTCCACTGTTTTGCCATCTTTGCGGGCCTTGGTGCCCATGAGACCAATATCCGCTACCTGGGGCTGTCCACAAGAATTTGGGCACCCTGTCCAATGAATGCGAACCGGTTTCGGAGGTAGCAACTCAGCCTCCAACTCTTGGATCATTGCCAAGGCGCGGTTCTTTGTCTCAATTAAAGCAAAATTGCAGAACTGGCTCCCTGTGCAAGAAACAAGCCCTCGCGTCAGGTTGGAGGGATTGACTGAAAACCTCTGCAAGAGTGGCTCTTGTAAAAATACACTCAATCGTGAATCGGGAATATTGGGAATAATCACATTCTGTTCAACGGTGAGGCGCAGTTCGCCACTTCCATAGACTTCAGCTATCCGAGCTAGGTCAAACATATCCGGTGCATATAAGCGCCCCACGGGGACGTGAACACCGACAAAGTTGAATCCGGGCTGCTTCTGAGCATGAATGCCCAGGTGATCCCGCTTATCCCAAAGAATTTCATCTTTGGGTGCAGCCGTTTCCAATCTGGAACCCAGTTGTTCCTCAACCTCAGCCCGAAACTTTTCCATGCCCCACTCATCAATCAGCCACATCAGGCGAGCTTTCTGGCGATTAGCTCGTAAGCCATGGTCGCGATAGACCAGCAAGATGGCTTCACAAAGAGCAACGACTCCTTGAGGAGGAACCCAAGCATTTAAGGGGACTGCCGCTGCACACCGTTTGGCTGAGAAGAATCCGCCCACAAGGACATTGAATCCCAGTGCATCATTTTTATAGGCAGGGACAAAAGCAATATCGTTAATCTCCGCATGAACGGAGTTGTCTCGACACCCAGCGATCGCAATATTGAATTTCCGAGGCAGATTCGTAAAGGTTGGATTTCCCTGACCCTGATTCGTAACCATGTCTTGGACTTGCTGAATCAGGTTGCGAGTATCGATCAACTCATCTGCGTCAATTCCCGTCACGGGCGACCCAGTAATATTACGAACGTTATCCATCCCGGATTGGATACTGGTTAAACCTGCTTGCTCCAGACGGCGGAAAATATCCGGCACATCCTCAATGCGGATCCCTCGGAGCTGAATATTTTGTCTGGTTGTAATATCTGCGCTACCGTCTTCTCCGTAGCGTTGCACCACCTCAGCAAATAGCCGCATCTGAGCGCTGGTGAGAATGCCATTCGGAATCCGCATTCTCAGCATAAATTTTCCGGGGGTAACGGGACGGAAAAAGACTCCTAGCCACTTCAGGCGGTGGTCACGGTCTGTTTCATCCATCGCTTCCCAGCCAAGCTGGGCAAAGTAATCTAATTCCGTTTTAACGGCTAGACCATCTTTCTCAGCTTTGAATTTTTCAAACTTATTGGCATTTGCGGGTGGATTCGTTGTGGCATTCGTCACGAACTTTTCCTCTGTGTTTTCCTGTGCCTGACTTAGCTTAGGTTAAGGGGAGTCAAAACTGGAAATCGTATGCATTGTTACAAAATATGTTATTTTATGTATATATTGCATGATCAGCATCTAAATATTGCATGTAAAATGTCCAAAAACTTGGGTATTAATCGGCTTGACACGCCTAATCCTGAAAAATATAAGAATTTTAAGCTCTATAGATAGAGTGGCTGCAAATCAGGTTTAACGCCTCAAGCCAATGAAGCCCCAGGGCTGGAAAAACTTCAGCTCCTGAGGCTTCATTGGCTTGAGGGGAACTCTATAGGGTCTGTTATCGATTAGGCGATCGCAAGAATCATGCCTTCTCGAGCTAGTAAGCTTTCAGGGCAAACTGCCCTGACTTCGGCTTCTACTCGGTCTAAGAAATCATCATCATGATTAGGGTCATGGTGGAACATAACGGGTCTTTTAACCCCTGCCGCCTTAGCTAAGGCTAGACCAGCCTGCCAAGTTGAGTGCCCCCAACCTACCTTAGGAGATTTGGGATGGTGATACTCCTCGTCGGTATAACAGGCATCATAAATGAGCATGTCTGCATTGCGAGATAAGTAAAGCAAGTCTTCATCCAGGTGATCAGCAAAGTGTTCGGTATCTGTTGCGTAAACGACCGAATGCCCTTGCCAGGTGACGCGATAGCCCATCGCAGTATTAGGATGATTTAAAGGCCCCGTTTCAATCGTGACATCGTCCAGGGTCAGGATATCTCCGGGGGCTAGGTCATAGAATTTCAAATCAGATTGCATGACCTGAATCGGTACCGGAAAATTGGGGTGGAGCATCTGGTCACTCAGACGCTTGTACATATTGGCCCCATTCGGTGCAATACCACCGTAGATGTGAAAGCAGTTACCCGGAATAAAAGCTGGGACAAAAAATGGAAACCCTTGAATATGATCCCAGTGGGAATGGCTAAAGAACATAAATGCCTCAACAGGCATCTGCTTCAACAACTCTTTACCCAAAACCCGTAGTCCTGTACCACCATCAAAAATAAATCGCTTACCTGCTACTCGCATTTCCACACAGGAAGTATTACCGCCATACCGGACTGTCTCACTTCCAGGAGAGGCAATACTGCCCCGCACCCCCCAGAACTGAACTTCAAACTGAGACGATTTGCGGTCAGAAATGTCCCGCTGAAGACTCGATTTTTCAGGAGTTGAAGGCGTAGCGGGAGACTGGGATAGGGATGGATCAAGATCTGACATTTGGGGTCAAGTAAGGCTTGCTAGCGTCTGATTGGATGGATGAGCTGGGATGGGACGGTTATGGGCATCTACAAATACGACCGTTGGGGAATAATTTTTGAGTTCTTCACTATTCAGTTGGGCATAGGTCATGATGATGAGGCGATCGCCTTTCATGCCTAATCGTGCAGCGGCTCCGTTTAATTCTATGGTTCCTGAGGCAGGGGGGGCAGTGATCGCGTACGTGATAAACCGTTCACCATTGGCAACATTGACAACTTGCACTTGCTCATAGGGCAAAATGCCTGCTGCTTCTAATAAGAGTTCGTCAATACTGATACTCCCCATATAGTCTAAGTGAGTGGCAGTGAGTATACAGCTATGAATTTTTGCCAGGAGCATTGTACGCTGCATAGCTAAAGCAAGTTGTTCAGTTTAAGGGTCGTGATGATCAGAATTTAACCAGTTTTCAGATGTTTGACCACAATTTTATCCTCTCCTCTATCTGAATATACGGGTTGAGGACTGAAGGTCGGGAAAGTTTCGCAGGATCTTTATAGATTCTAGTGATTCTAAAAAGCTGATTGCATACCCTGTCGTCACCCCTTGCTCCCTGACTTCCATCCGGTATGGGATTAGAATGCAGATATTTGGCCCATCCGCTCCCTGGTTGATTAGAGCTATCGGTCAGTCAACCTTAATGGTTTAAGCAGAGTCTGAGAGGAGGTGACACCTCCTCTCAGACCCATCATAGACAAAATCCCATAACCCTGGTGGTATGGATTAGCCCTGCATGGCTTAGTGAGCCGCTTTGATGCACTTTTCAACTAATGGCATGACTTGATCGATATCTTGCCAGCCTAGAATTTCAGTGACCTTTTTCTCCAAGTTCTTATAGGTTTTGAAGAATTCAGCAATTTCATCTAAGCGATGGGGAGCAACATCGCGGAGGGATTTAACATTGGCATAACGGGGATCTTTGTCAGGTACGCACAGGATCTTTTCGTCGCGATCTCCGCCATCGATCATCTCTAGCATCCCAATGGGGCGAGCGGCAATCACACACCCTGGAAAGGTGGGCTGATCCATCAACACCATGCCATCTAAGGGATCGCCATCATCTGCAAGGGTATTGGGTACAAACCCATAATCGTAGGGGTATTGCACAGAAGAAAAGAGCACACGGTCTAAGGCAAATGCTTGCAGATCTTTGTCAAATTCGTATTTGTTTTTACTACCTGCAGGAATTTCAATAAGAACATTGATTAAGCCTGGTTTTGGTTGAGCAGGAATGCGCGATAAGTCCACAATGGATCTCCCAATTAGCTAAAACTCAGAGCATAGGGGTGAGGTACGTCGTTGCTATCCTTCACCTAAAATCTCTATCCTCCGAATAGCATTTTAGAGGAAGATCGGTGACCCTAAACCGCCAAACCCAAAAAGCTCGGCAGGGGCAGTTTAACTGCGAGACTTGAGGAGCAAGTGAATTCCTTGCAATTCCGCCAGGATTGCTTGCAGCACCTCCAACGTGGCAGTTTGAGGGGGGGGCTTAACTTCAATGGTGACTTGTTTAATGCCGAGTACATCCTTGGCAAAGCGAGCCACCTCGTTAGGATGAAATAACAGGGGATCTGCTTTATAGAGGCGGAGTTCAGGATTGAGTTGCTGGGGATTGTAAGGCGGATTTAACTCCGTTGAGCTGGTATTGGCATAGCGGTAAATGGAAGCGCGGGAGCGATTGAGGGTTTTCTGTACCGCTTCCACATCCATCAAGTTATGGGGTTCTATTGCTGATTCCATCCTGATTCTCCCTGTCTATACCATGCTTTTTAATCTCAGTTCAGTGATAGCCCTATGTTGTGCGCTGCACACACAACATAGGGCTATCGAACTCTTATCTCTTTAGGGAGTGGCAGGTGATTGAAAATTGCGGGGGCCTTGATAACCGGATAGAGTCGCAAGCTCCTCTAGCGACTGGGTACCAGAGTAAAACTTGCCGTTAATGTCCCAGGTTGGGAAGCCCTCAATCTTAGCAGCTTGGCATAGGTCGGGACGAGCATTGGCACCCTTCGGATCGCATTCAATCGAGTTAATCTGACTAAACGCTTCTTTGCCAAAAAGCTGTTTTTGGTCGTGACAGTGGGGGCACCAGTAGGCACTATACATTTTAGCCCCTGACTTCTGAAGATGTTGAGCGAGGGCTATTTCTGCTGAGCCAGATACGGTGGTAATGGGATAAAGTTCTTGTCCAGAACCAGCGGTGCTTGGGGGTCGATTCAGAGGCGCATAGATGCCCAGGCTGATAATTAAGGTCACCATCCCTACGATCACGCTTGTAAAGAGGAGTTGCCCCGCATCTTCCCAGGTACGTCCCATAACAGTGATAACCCAGAGACTCGCTGCAAAGAGAGCCGAGGCAATGCAGTAAATACAGATTGCTTGGATGCCATAGACTAAGACGTACTTAGCGACCATGATGTACATCAGGTAGCCGCTGAAGGTTGCCATTGCCGTTGCCCCAGCAAATAGCAGTGGCCAAGTCCAATTCTCTAGCTGAGTCCGAAGCGATTTTTGATTTTCTTCCGAGACCGCTAGGGGAGCTAAGGCGAAGATTGTCATACTGAGATAAGCCAGCAACCCAAATAGTGCCAGGGGCAAACCAAAGACTGTGGCATAGGGGCCAGCCAGCACCTGCTCACAACCACTGGTAGGGCAAGCAGCTTCTCCTCCTGTGAGCTTTGTGATTGTCAGGTAGCTGGTATTAATGATTCCTAGAATCGCGATCGCAGCAATGAGGAAGCGAGACCAGCGATGAATCCAAGGTGTAGGACGGCGACGGCTGACCATAAGAACCCTATATAAACTTAATCTCTTGGTTAACTAGTATAGAACTGGCGCAGTTGCAACGAATTCCAGGAGAAGGTTGGGGGTGTTCAGGATGGTAGACCAATCAGAAACCCTAACTGCGTCAGCCCTGAAGCAATGAGTCACACCATTTTGACGTATATCACAATAACGCAATTTAGCCCGCTCGTTGAGGGTAAATATTAGCTTGGAATTAAGACTAGGGATGGCTAGCTGGTGTATTAACGGGTTTGGGTTGAGTCTTTTGGGCTAGCACGCTGCGATGGGTTGCTTCCACAAAGCGGCTAACTCGACTCGGATCAATGGGTTGATCAATTCGCCCCTGGCGCTTCAGGGAACTAGAAACGATGACGCCATCTGCTGCCTGCATTAAGCTATGAATATTTTCCCAATCGGCCCCACTGCCAATCAAGACAGGGGTTTGCTTGGCTGCTGCCTTGGCTAGCTCTAAATCTTCCAAACTGGGTGGACTGCCCGTAGCCCACCCTGAAAGAATCACCCCATCGGCCAAGCCTCGTTCAATCGTTTCTTGTACAGCGGTTGTGAGATTTGGGGAACCTAGGGGGCGAGCATGTTTGACTAGAACATCCGCCAGAATTTTGACATCACTGCCCAACTCCCGACGATACCGGAGCAACCGATGGGCTTGTCCTTCAATTAAGCCCTGATCCGTTGCCATCACCCCGGTGAGGACATTGACGCGAATAAACTTGGCTTTCACACAGGTGGCGATCGCCAGAGCACTCAGGGCATCATTCCTCAAAACATTCACACCAATGGGAACCGTGACCAAGTTCATCAGTCGCTGCACAATTAGACTCATAGAACTGACAACGGCTGGATCAACCTGGTCTTTGGTAAAAGGTGCATCAAAAAAATTTTCTACAATGATGCCATTCACCCCACCTGCAGCCAAAGCAGTCGCTTCTTGCTCAGCTCGGTCAATAACTGCTTGTAAACTACCACCCCAGCGAGGTGAGGTGGGTAATGGCAACAAATGAACTACACCAATAATTGGATTAAAAGTTCTAAATAGGTGATTTAAATTCACGTGTATGCAATATCAAAACTTAGCTAAAAATTTAGATTATTCAAGTGATAACTGCTGGGCAGAATATCGACTAAAACCTGGCCATGAGCTGGAACACCAAGGAGTAATAGCTTCTTAGTTGAAGGTGGAACAACCAGAGGCTATTCTCTAATTGTTCCACCAATTCCATCGCTTTAACGGAGGAGAGGTTCTACTGAGCAGGCTCTACACGACCGTAGAATAAGCCCCGAATCTTGACATCTCTTGGCTCACGAGAACCCATGTCGGTTTCTGAGGGCTGCTCACTCTCAAAGGTTCCAGCAATTTCACCAGTCATGTTATCTACCTTGGCAACTTGCAGGGAGATTGTACCTTTGCCAACATCAAATTGCTTAACATTCTCTTTGACTAGCTCTTCACTATCTGCTTGGGCCGGTAGTGCCACCGCATTATCATAGCCAGTGGTCAAACCACGGCCTTTGGGGTCAAGGAAGTTAGAAGTCCGATAGGAAGGAACCCTAAACGTACCTTCAAAATCCGTAGACGTACTAATGCTATTGGCACCTGGTTGGGATTGGGCTACTAAACCTTTAATACTAAATAAGAAAGGAACTCGCTCACGTCCTGGTAATTGCACCGTGATTGGTTGGAAATCAAAGCCATCTTGTTCGATGAACTTCAAACTGCCATCCGCAGCAGGCTGTAACTGACCCTCAACGGCATCAATACTAGAGGTGGCTCTTGTCACTAATTGAGCAGGCACAAATTCTGCCTTAGCTCGCTTGTTAACCGTTTCCTCTCTGACAAAAAATTCGGTTGGCTGTAGGCATAATCCAGTCAGGGTATAAGCCTTACTTGAATCAATGGGAATGACACCACGGGTTGTTTCGCTCAACTGTGGGCAGGTATTGGCAAGTCCAGTTCCAATGATCTGATCATAGGTGAGTGACTCTCTACCTGCAGCTCTAGCCCCATCACTAAACGTAGTTAAAACGCCTAAGCACAACGCTAAAAACGTAACGATTAAAGCACGATACCTCATATTCAACCTCAATACCCAATGTTATCAATCTCTATGGTGTTACCTGGCTTTGGCTTTTAGTGACTTGCAATCACCAGGGAGACTCGTTGAACCGCTGCCAAGTTTAGTGAGATATTTAATATTTTCTGGAATGGTTCGCTCAAGCTCTCGTAGAGCATTTTACCGTGAATGTGTTCAGAAGCTTTCAGAAGGTCTATGCTTTGACAGCCACAGTTTCAACTTTCAGATAAAACATAAAGAGTTAGGTGCCTATCTGAGCCTGTTTTGCTAGAGTTAGGGGGCTTGGTAGAAATATGAAGGAGAGGACGCAGTTGCCTATGGGGGAAGGGTCTTAGTCCTCATTAGCGCAAGATCTACCCTCATTTATTTTTTACCAGCCCTTAAATTCTGAGTCTCTTGATTTTAGAGTTGGATAAATTTTAGATGGAGCGAATGGATAAAAACAATCTGGTAGGTAAGGTGAAACAACAGTCCCTAGAGCCTAATTTTAGTGCTATCTCAGATACGATACTGGGCTCTGCTCAAGCTTGTCAGGGGAATCCTACTCATCTTCTAGCTTTATTGAGGCTATTGGAGCACCTGCATCGCGAGGTGCGCGATGGTTTATTTCAAGAATCTCTGCCTGACAATCGTCAGGCGCTCTATAGTTTACTCCGAGAAATTGAAGCAGAAGGGGGATGGCCTTATATTCAACGGATGAAACTGCAGGTATTATTGAGCAATTTACTGGTTGAGATGGATGCTGAAGCAGCTACAGAAACGGCATTAGGTTCGTCAACTCTTCAGGTTTCAGAGGGAAATAACTTGGAGCACCTGCCCTTGGAAGAGTAAGCTGTCTTTAGATCTCCAATTTAACCTGAGAATCTGTATAAAAAGGGGGATGTCAAGCTACAGCAGAGACTCCATCCTGGCAATCTAGGAAAGCCCCAGCCATTTTCCTACACTAGGGAAGAACTTTTTAACCAAGTTCTGATGGGATGTCTAAAAGATTTCCTAGTGGTTTGTTAGTTCTGAAGGGGTAAGTTCGGGCTCAATGAGGGGGTAGGGTAGGTTTTCAGGCCACCCTAGAAAAGTTTTGAATAGACTACTAGTTCGCTTTTAGTGACTTTAGCTGTGAGTCATCTCGACAGAGTATCAGTTCCGAAGCACAAAATACTTCTTAGCCCAGGTCTTAATTTAACTTCACTGTCAACCTTTGCAAGCATCCTCTTACCGTGACAGATCAACCCAACCTGAAATTTTTACCCCCGTCTTGCTTGGAAGGCGGTACACAACTCCTGCATTTGGAGTCAACGCTCCAAGAACTTTCCCTGTATAAGTTTGAAGTTGATGTGACTTGTTTAACAAGGGAGGTGGCCCAGGTTTTTGAAAAACATCCTTTACTACCAGGAGTAATCTTATTAGAGGATGGCCAGTTTCTGGGAATGCTCTCCCGTCGTCGCTTACTAGAGTATCTCATTCATCCCCACGGTCTAGAGCTATTTCTAAACTCGTCACTGGTTATTCTATATAGCTATGCTCGGATTGAGCCTTTGCTTCTATCTGAGTCTACACCTGTGCTCTTAGCCGCTCAGCAGGTGTTGCGGCGATCGCCGGAAATTGCAGGAGAGCCGATTGTGGTTCAGACATCTCGGCAAGGTTATCGGCTTTTAGACGTCTATGAATTAAATGTGGCCTACTGGCAAATTCGAGGGATTGAAACTCAGGTAAGGTACGAACGAACCCAAGCTCAAATGATTCAATCTGACAAAATGGCGAGTTTGGGACGGCTTGTAGATGGACTAGCCCATGAGATTTTAGACCCTGTGAGTTTTATCTGGGGTAACTTGACCCATGTGGCCACCTACAGTCAAGACTTAATGAAGTTAGTGGCAGCTTACGAGGCATACTTCCCGAATGTACCGGACGAGATTAAAGACTTAAAAGCAGAGATTGAGTTTAATTTCCTGCAACAAGACTTACCCCATGCGATCGAGAGTATCAAAACTGGGGCAGAACGATTGACTAAGTTGACGGCAAGCTTACAAAACTTCTGCCATATTGATGAGGTTTATCCTAAACCTGCTGATATTCATGAATTACTCAATAATATTGTCTTGCTCCTGAAAAACCGTCTGACTAGCGACATCCAGATTGTCAAAAACTATGGACATCTTCCCCCTGTCGTGTGCTATGCAGGGCAGCTTGAGCAAGTGTTCATGAATATTTTGATTAATGCTGTAGATGTTTTGATTGACCCAGCCGTACGTCAAAAGATGAAGCCAGAGTTTCGTAACCCCACCTTGAATCCAGAACAAGAAAATTTGCATCAGCCTCGTATTGAAATCACTACGAAAGTTTGTTCTCTGAATTCCCCTACTTCATCCACTCCAAGTAATCGCTGGGTTGCAATCTTCATTGCTGACAACGGACATGGGATGTCACCAGAACTACAAAAACAAATTCTTGAATCCTTTTCCATTAAAAAACGTGCGGCCAAGGAAACCAGTCTATCAGTGAGCTATCAGATCATCACAGCAAAACACGGAGGTAAATTGAACCTCCGCTCACCCTGGATTCCCGAAGGAAAATCAGAAGCCATTACAGGTACAGAATTTGAAATTCTCTTGCCCTTGGGTTAATACGCTTTTACCGTAGTGGCAATAAGATTTCAAATTCTGTACCTGCACCTTCCTGAGAACGCAAATTCAATTGTCCTTGGTGCTTTTCAGTCACAATTTGATGGCAAATTGCCAACCCTAGCCCAGTCCCCTTCCCAGGAGCTTTGGTTGTGAAAAAGGTTTCAAAAACTCGTTTCTGAATTTCTGGAGACATTCCAGGGCCATTATCTGCAATTTGGATGGAAACCCAGCGTGCAGTCTGATCAAATCTTGCATCTCCAATGCCTGAGCATATCTTAGTAGTAATTTCTATCCGTGGCTGCCACGCTTGGGTTTGAACAGAACCTGCTGCCACTAAGTTACGAGAACTAGCCATTGTCTTCTCTAAGACCACGATATCCATCAGTGCATCAATTGCATTGCCAATGATGTTCATGACCACTTGACTTAAGGGACCTGAATAGCAGCTCACCAGAGGCAAATCCCCATAGTTTCGCACCACTTCAATTCCTTGCTTTAAGCGACTATTCAGAATTAGAAGAGTGTTGTCTATACATTCATGAAGGTCGGCAGGTCTTTGGGTACTTTCATCCATGTGAGAGAAGGTATGCAGACCTCGAACAATTTTGCGAAGCCGATCAGCTCCTAAGGTGACACTGTCAATAATCTGAGGTAAATCTTCCTGTATAAACTCAAATTCAATTTCTTCCTTGAGTTGCTCTATCTTTGCAGAGAGCTGAGGTAATTCGGTTTCAAATGCTGATACCAATTGCAGAAGATCTTTGCCATAGTTGGACAGGTATCCTACATTTCCCCAAATAAAGTTGATCGGATTTAGAATTTCGTGAGCGATGCCAGCTACCATCCGGCCCAGACTCCCCATTTTCTCAGCTTGAATTAGTTGTTCTTCTGCCTGTTCACGTAATAGACGGGTAGCAAGTTCATGGATCTGAGACTGAGTAATTAACAATTGATGGACATCTAGCAAGCGGTAGGTGTTAGGTTCTATTTCTACAATTAAAGGTTCAAAGAGAGATTCTTGGGGGCGCTGTAAAGCGTGTTGTGCTGCAGCAACGATTAAGGTGTCACCAGGAAATATTCTAACTGCCGTCGCGGCGAATTCATAGAGGATAGTCAGAGGACGCTTGAGAAATAACGCCAAACCATAGGGACGACTCATGCACCGTAGGAATTTCTCCTTGTAAAGCAGTCCTAAGATCTGATCTTGGTCTGTCAGAATAATCCCTGGGAGTAGGGGAGAAGCCTCAAAAATTTCTGCCGCATCTATACCCAAGCAATGAATATCCAGTTGACATTCATACAAAGGTAGCTCTTGGATAGTCGATTCTAGGGATAACGATCTAGTAGGTGTTGTTAAGCTTAGAGGGGTATTCATAGGGAGTGATTAAGACTTCTAATTTAAGGTTCAACTATCCAACCTTGTTCAACTTATGCTTTAGGCATCCCAGTAATCAATCAAATTGTAAGCTTGAATTCATTTAAATCAAGGTGGAATTCCTGCTTTTTTGCTTTATTGTATTGGATGCGCCTTTCATTAACGCTTCATTAATTTCTACTTTACCTAGATTTAATGTTTAACTTGTCTTGAATTTTGATGCTAAGATTTTAAGCTGATATGGTGGCTTGAATTGGGTGAAAATCAATTCCCATGATTGATTCAATGTAAGTTGTAGTTTTTTTCTATGCCGCTATTGTTTGTAAAACGACTAGTCTTGTAACCCAATTACCATTCTTGAGGTACGTGTGGATAGTCATTAAGTACGTACTCAGGTGGCTTGATAATTGTATAGGCTGTTACACATCTAAAATGCACATTTTGACCTCTGAAGCCCTGATGGTAACAGGATTCGCTCAGACATTTAAATAGATAACAGCTTGCATGTCATAAAGTCTAGTTGATTTTTCTTGGTTGGCCTTGCTGTTCACCATGCCTCAGTTTAGTAAACAGCTACTGCGTTTAGATTCAACCCTGGAAGAATTGATTCTTTATCAGGCTGAGATTGACTGTGAAACGCTGGGAATAGAAGTGCTGAAGCTATTTGAAAGGACTCCCTTGCTTCCAGGAGTTACTTTGATCCGCCAGAAGCAATTAGTGGGGATGATTTCACGGCGGCACTTTTTTGAACAGATGAGCCGTCCTTATAGTCTAGAACTGTTTTCCAATCGCCCTATTTATCTGCTGTATGAATTGATTCAGACTGAACCTTTGGTCTTTCCCCTCTCCACTTCTATTGTTGCTGTAGCTCGACGGTGCTTGCAGCGATCGCGAGAGTTACTTTATGAACCCGTAGTAGTACAAGACAGCCAAGATATCTATCAACTGTTGGATATGCACCAAGTATTGCTAGCTCAGTCCAAAATTCACGAGTTAGCAATGGAAGCTTTGAAAAAAAGCCAAGCAGCCCTTTTCCAAGAAAAGGAAATGGCGCAAATCACCTTACAGTCTATTGGAGATGCAGTCATCACCACTAATGCTTTAGGTTATGTTGAATCCCTCAATCCCGTTGCTGAAAAACTCACGGGTTGGACATTTCAGGAAGCTCGTGGTCTGCCCTTGAGTAATGTTTTTACCATCATTCATAAAATCACTCGCGAACCTGCTAAAAGCCCTGTAGAAATTGTCTTACGAGAAGGAAGAAGTGCTCATTTAGCCCCTCATACTCTTTTGATTTCGCAGGATGGTAGTGAGTTTGCTATTGATGACTCCGCAGCTCCCATTTATGGCAAGGACGGTCAGCTTTTAGGAGCTGTGCTTGTGTTTCGAGATGTGACACAGGAACGTCAGATGGCTGATCAGTTATCGTGGCAAGCTAACCATGATGCCTTGACAGGATTGTTCAATCGTCGTGCTTTTGAGCGATTACTAGAAAAACTCTTAGCCCTGGATGCCGATCATAGGCAACCTCACGTTTTATGCTATATCGATTTAGACCGATTTAAGGTGATTAACGATTCCTGTGGGCATAGGGCTGGAGATGAATTGCTCTGTCAAATAAGTTCCCTTTTTCAGGGAGAAATCCGGAAGACGGATATTTTGGCGCGATTAGGGGGAGATGAGTTTGGTTTGTTGCTTTACCAATGCCCTCTAGAAAAAGCTTACGAAATTGCAACAACCATTCGCGATAAGGTACAAGCCTTCCGATTTGTCTGGCAGGAGAATACGTTTACCTTGGGGGCTAGTATTGGCCTAGCAGCAATTAAATCTAAGCATCAAAAGCTCAGCAGCATTTTGAGTGCTGCTGATGCCGCTTGTTATGAGGCCAAAAATAAAGGACGCAATCGTGTCTGTATTTATCAAGTGAGTAGCAACGCCTTAACTGAGCAACCCGGTGAAGGGAGATGGGTAACTCGGATTACCAGAGCATTGAAAGACAATAATTTTCGCCTCTATTATCAACCCATCACCTCTATCCAGTTTGAGAAAGCGACCTTCAAGCATTATGAGATCCTACTGAGAATGATTGATCAACAGGGGCAAGTGATTTCCCCTGCAGACTTTATTCCAGTTGCAGAACGTTATAGTTTGATGCCAGCAATTGATCGTTGGGTGATTCATACCTTGTTTGCTAGCTATAAAGAAGCATTTCAGCAGTTAGGAAATCATGGCGTTGCCCCAGACCATGCTTGTGGTTGTATCTATGCCGTCAACCTATCAGGGGCAAGTCTCAATGACGACCAGTTTACCGACTTTCTGAAGGAACAGTTTGCTTGTTGGCAGGTTCCTCCGCAAACGATTTGCTTTGAAATTACTGAGACCATTGCTATTGTTAACTTGAGTAAGGCATCTCAGTTTATTGGGGATCTGAAACGGTTAGGGTGCCGCTTTGCCCTAGATGATTTTGGTCGAGGGATGTCATCCTTTGCTTACCTAAAAAACTTACCGGTAGATTACATCAAAATCGATGGGGGGTTTGTCAAAGATATTGACCATGATCTGGTTGCCCAAACAATTGTGGAAGGAATTAGTCGCATTGCTCAAGTTATGGGAATGCAGACCATTGCTGAATTTGTTGAAAATGACACCATCTTGGCAAGAGTTAAAGATTTAGGCATTAACTATGCCCAGGGGTATGCGATCGCCAAACCTACCCCCTTGCCCGTAGATTTAGCCTGCCAAATATCCTCAAATTCATGTTGAAGTACCTGCGTGTTTTGATGGTTCTGGTAGGCTTAATTGGGTTCGGCACTGGGTTTTACTTCACCAGTAAAGCAGTGGGTTCAAGGTCTCATGCTCCTCTCTTTTCCAGCAAATCTGAAAATCAAGGGCTAGTTCAGCAACCTGAGGCAGCGTCTGTGACTGAGGCTGACCCCTACGTGACGGCTATTCGTTGGGCTGATAATTCAGTTGCGTTAATGCAGTCAGCCAAAAGTCGGAACCAATGGCAGTTGGTAGCGAATCAGTGGCAGAAGGCTATTCAGCTCATGAACTCTCTCCCAGGTTATCATCCCAAGTATCGGGAAGCTCAGAGCAAAATTTTAGAATATCAGCGCTACTTAGCTGATGCCGATCGCCAGGTTAAGGCATGGGGAGAGAATCAACCCAGTCAATATCGACGACCGAAATTGTCCACTCCGGATAAGACCTCCAAATTGCCCCTCGCAAAGTTTATGGTCGAACTTAGAGCCTTAGACCCAAATTCCCAAACCATTGCGGATGTCTCCTTAGGTTCTAAGCCAGGACACTTAAAGCTAACGGTGAGAAATGCATTTCACTATCAACCCTATCCCGCTCGTTTAAAAGCAGCGCAAGGATTATGGTGGATGTGGGCCAATAGTTACTCACCGCACAAACCCGATCAAGCCTTGATTGAGCTACTGGACTTTGGAGGGCATCGAGTTGGAGGATCTGAGAAAATTGGCTCAGCGATCAAGGTGAAATCCCCAATTCAATAAAGATCATTTTGTGGGGACACCCCCAAGACTTCCCCCTACAGCTAAAAAAAGTCCCGCACTAGGCGGGACTTAAGGATTAAAGCATTAACAAGGGTTTAGTCAACCTAATTAGAAGCTGAAGGTAGTTCTGATAGTACCCACTACAATGCCTGAATTACGAGCATCATGATTTGGTGCGGTCAGCCAAATAATACCCGGAGTGACGGCAATATTGTCACTGAGCCTATATCTGTAGAACCCTTCAACATGGAATCCAGTGTCGCGATCAGTGGTAGCCCCACCAGCCAATGCCCAGCCATTAGAACCCGTTACTCTAGGTTGCATACCGAAGACAATACCACCCAGACTTCCTTTTTTACCTAGGTCAGGGAAAGCCAAGGTAACTGCAAAATTCCAAACATCTCGGGTTCCACCTGCTGCCGTTAGACGTTGAATGGAAGTGTAACCACCCCATCCTCCAATCTGGACTCCTGGGCTCAGCCTATAGTTAGCTTCAATTCCATAGGAGTTACCACTGACGGCCACTGAAGTGGTCGTATTAGAACTTCCCAGTCCCCAACCGATTCCAGAATCATTGAAAGAATTGACATAGGTTAGAGCTACTTTCAAAGCAGAGCTTGGGGTAAAGGTTACCTGCGCTAGAGCAGCATAGTCTCCATTGAATAACCCATTACCAGCGGTGGGGTTACTCGCCTCACCCCCTAAGTAACCTAAGTCAAGTTTGATATTGTCACTGAGACCAACTTGAACGGCGGCACCTGCACCACCTCCAGTCCGGTAAATGGGGTTACGCTGACCAAAGCGGGAAATGGCTCCGTTACCGCTACTGTCAAGTGGGTTAACCGTATCTATGATGTCGTCATAGCCAACATCATTAGCTGCAAGGGTAACCCTGAGGTTACGGCTCAGGGGCAAGGTGTAGAGCATACGACCTAGCTCAAAAGCACCACTATTATTGAATTCATAACCTAGGCGAGCTTCATTACTGTTGGCGCTGAAAGTGCCATTAGGCCCAGGAGCAGCAAATCTAGCGACATTTCCAGACTGAAGACGCATGGTCAATCTGTCTCTACCGAAGAAACTGCTGTTGAGGTTCAGACGAACTCGATTATGGAATACTGCATTGTTAACTTCGTTATCTCCAGAGAAGACATCGCTAATCCCAAAAATCACTTCACCTTGTAGCTTGGTGGTGGTGGAGAATTGTTGGGATTCCAGAGTCGCGGTGCGAGCTTCTAGAGCATCGACACGACCGCGTAGGGTAGCAAGTTCAGCAGAAAATTCTTCTTGGAGCTTTTGCAGGGTCGCCAAATCTTCTTTGGTAACGAGGTCGGTAGTGCCTGCAGCAATTAATTCGTTAACGCGATCAAGAGCAGCATTCAAACCAGCGGCGAACTCATAGCGAGTGAGAGCACGATTACCGCGAAACCTGCCATCAGGATAGCCAGCGATTACGCCATAGCGCTCAACTAGGGATTGTAATGCTTGGAAGGCCCAGTCAGTGGGTTGAACGTCACCAAGCTGAGAAACGGAGGTGACTTGATTAATGGGGTTAGAGCCAGTGCCTTCTCTGGCGTAGCGCTGAATTTGCTCTAGATCAGAGGCGGAAGCCGAGGTGCTGATAGCCAAGCCTAGGAGGGCTGGGGCAACCAAGGTTAAATTCAAAAGAATTTTGGACATCATAAACGTTAAATATCCTCACAACCGAAAATTGAGTTTCAGAGCACGAACCGTAACAAAGAAACTGTTGTTAGAGTAACATACTGACTTAAGTGCTGGCAAATTAAGTGTCTTGTAAGTTCTGGTTAAGCGACGGTAAAGCTCGAAACCTTGGTTCTTTCAGGGGACAACCCGGGGGGTGCTCAGCCCTCACCAAGGCGGCTTTTAGTAAAGCCTCTCAATTATGATGCCAGTAACTAAAGAATTAAGTTAAGTTGTTAGCTGATCTCATCTGATGCTCTTTTATAGATACTTGAGCATTTGGAATTGTTCCCGACTACACTCGGTTCGTAGGATGCTAGGGCCTTAAGGCGGAGTATTCTGAACCTAAAGCACAGAGGCAATTAATTAATTACCTGTGCAAGTTACACCCCAAAAGGCATATTTCTCAAAAAACCATGGCTGCTCAAAGGCATAATTAAAGGTATGTCAATTCAAAAACTTCCTCTCGAAGCAGTCCAAAAAATCAGACAGCATATTAAAAGCAGTCTGGTATTACCTGAATCAGAGAACCATCCCAATTCACAAGCTTCCGATGCCTCTGCAGGTGAACTGTCAGACTTGGAATCTCTGGATGCCTTAGGGGACTGGTTCAAGTTCGCCAGCGTTCCAGAAGAGGCGGCCAATGCTCCTAATACCGAGGGACAGTGGTTTGTGAGCACTATTAATCCTGGGGTGGCGATCACGAAGCTACCGGGATTGAGCCTTAAACCTGGATTTCGGATAGTGACTTATTTGAATCGCGCCCCGGATAGCGGGGTGGGTAGCACTTGGGTGGTTCCAGAGGCGATGAGCACGACGGCGCAACTAGAGGAAGCTCTGCAGCATTGTGGTGACATTACCCAACCCCCTCATCCTAAGGGAGCTTTGACGGATTTGATGGAAGCAATTTCAGGAGACTTTTCCCCTCCTTCTTTTATTGTTGCTTCGCTGCTGCGCCGGGAGTTACAGGAGTTGGGAGCTTTGGGAAAATATTGTAAGTGGAGCCATCACCGCTTAATCAACACCGTGCCACCTCAGGTGAAGTGGCAATGGCGAACTGATATCCCAAAGGATCTTTCTCCTAAGGTGAGGGTCTTAGAGAATGGAAAGACAGCGATCGAGTTTTTTACTTGTCGAGTTGTAGCTCCGGTTGCTATTTTTCGACATATTGATCAATATCAACCTGGACAGTATCAGGCAACCTCTGTCGATCAAGCGATCGCAGTCATTTAGCCAGATTCAAACTATTCTTTGGATACAACTTGAGGTAAACCCATACTGTAGTTCAGGACTCGGCTTTCAAGGTTGTAACTGATTTCACCTTGCTGCAGGAGCGATCGCACAAAGTGTTCTAAGTCAGAACCAATGCGGCGGAGGTTATATTCGGTTAAGTCTTCTCCGCGAGAAGCCGCGACTAGTTCATCAAACTTGCGATATACCTTCTGCAAAGCAGTCTCGTTCCAAAGAAACTCGTTATCCGGGTCAACATCCAGCGTTAAAACTGCATCATTAAAAACCAGCTCGTTATTCTCTACTTCAGCAGTATAGATATGGATGTGACGAGTCGTAGACTTAAGTAGCATGAAGATTACCGTTGCTATTGAGATCCGCTGAAATACATTGTAGCCAAAAGGAACCCCATGAAGCTCCTGTTTATTCGCCATGCTCAGTCTACAGGGAATCAAGAGAGACGGATGCAGGGGCATGGAGATTTTGCGTTGTCGGCGAGTGGCAAAATCCAAGCAGAAAAGCTGGCCCAGCGCCTTTTAAGTGAGTCGTGGTGGCCGACCCATATCTATAGCAGTCCTCTCAAGCGGGCCGTTCAAACCACTGAAATTCTGGTTAATCATTTTTTGACCGCACCGCTGCCTGCGAGTGTCAGTGATTTAATTGATAGTGCTGACATTGCTCCTAATGAACCTTCCACCGCTAAAACCCAGCCTAAACCAATGACCGTGGCCTATGATGCCGCGTTAGCAGAATTTCAAAATGGCATCTTTCAGGGATTGACTTGGGTAGAAGCTAAAAAGCGCTATCCAGAGCTGTGTCAAGAATTGGAAGCCTCCTTGGATTGGATTCAAATCCCAGAAGCGGAGTCTTTACAGATGGCTCGCGATCGCGCTCGACAATTTATTCAAGCTTTGGTGAACCAGCATAGTGATACCGACCAAATCTGGATTATGACCCATAGCTGGATTTTGCAACACTTGGTTGCAGAGTTATTGGGGTGCGATCGCTCCTGGCGTTTACATGCCAGAAATACGGCTCTATTTGAATTTTGGCTCTCGCAATCCCATTGGTATCGATCCGACCAAAACCGCTTTAATACCGATCTCTGGCAAATTCGCCGTTTCAACGATTGTCGGCATCTTGTCCCCTAGGCAAACATCACCTGCGGGAAACACAACTGCTTTCCCTGGAAGAAATAACTTTTTTGCAAATATGACTGATCCTAGACGATGCTGGATGCTAGGATTCACTCTGTCCTAGTTCTCGAACCGATGGTAGATCCAATAGACAACATTGCCCAACAAGCTCGCCAGGGAAGTGTAGCGGCAATTATTCAGGTACTGAATGAGAAGCTAGCTGGATCTGGTGTGAGGACACGGGCATTTTTTGAAGATGGGGTGTTGCAACTTCTGTGTGAAGCAGCACAGGTTAGCCAGCTCGATCAGAGCGTGCTAGTGCCTGAAGTCCAGCAGATTTTGGAGTCCATTTCTCCCCGTAATATTCGTCGAGTTAATATCAATAGCCGCATTGTTCAAGAGCAGCAGCTACTCTGGATGAAGGAAATTCAGAGAAACCCCGAAAATCAGCTTTGGTCTCAGGAAATCATCCTAGCTAGGCCAAATTTTTTCAAGCAACTGATTGAGGATTTCCAGCTTCGTAAAACTGAGGCTAACGAAGCTAATCTGTCTAGGTCAACCTCTCCTCGTAAAAATCGCGATCAACAACAATTTTGGCGTGGCATCTTAGGAGGAGCTAGCTTGAGCGTATTTCTACTCTTAGCTGCAGTGGGCATCTATGGTTGGCTGAATCCTAAATGGACAAGTTGGCTATTA
>JAYKHH010000308.1:0-5254 GCA_035285265.1 Leptolyngbyaceae cyanobacterium
TTGGGGTGGCTTATTTGACCCCTGGGTTGCAGGTAGCGGTGATGTGCGCATCATTAACCATCCCACACTCAATCCAGTTACGATCTTTGGCTACTTATTTGGCGCTCAGGGTGCCCAAGGAATGGCAGCCGTCCATAACCTTGAAGATGTCGTTGGAGGTCATATTTGGGTTGGGCTGCTGTGCGTTGCTGGCGGACTGTTTCACATTCTTACCCAACCGTTCGCCTGGGCGCGACGCATCTTAATCTACTCTGGCGAGGCGTATCTGTCTTACAGCATTGGTGCGATCGCCTATATGGGGTTCCTAGCGGCTTACTTTGCGACAGTTAATAACACGGTGTACCCGGAAGTTTTTTACGGCCCAGTGGGGGCACTGACGAGTCAAGTCCCAGGAATCGTCTCGTCTCGTGGTTGGTTAGCGACCTTTCACTTTGTCCTGGCAGTCCTCTTTTTGACAGGTCATATTTGGCACGCGATTCGGGCACGGGGAGATGCTGCTGGGTTTGATTTTAAGCGGGGAGATATAGTGCGATCGCCCAATGAGCAAATCGGTTATCTCGCCACTCCAATCAATTCCTCAGACTTGACCTTGAACTTTCTCAAGAATTTGCCGATCTATCGGTCGGGCTTGTCTCCCCTGACGCGCGGCTTAGAGATTGGCATGGCGCATGGCTACTGGCTGATTGGCCCGTTTGCCAAACTGGGACCGCTGCGTGACTCAACCTCAGCAAACTTGGCTGGCTTAATTGCCGCCGCCGGTGTCATTGTGATTGCAACGGTGTGTTTATCGCTTTATGGCAGTGTCACCTTTGAACGGCGCTTAGAAACATTGCCTCGACCTGCTTTCGCTGAAACAGTGCCCAATGTGCCAACCTCGCTGCAATCAGTGGATGGCTGGAGTCAGTTTTCGGGTGGCTTTTTAATTGGTGGTGTAGGTGGTGCAATTTTTGCCTACCTGCTGTTGAGCAATCTTGACCTGTTGCGGCAATTCGTTTAAGTCATTCCGCTCTAAACATCGCTGTTCTGTCTATAGTTGATCCTTGCCTCCTCAACCGTAGACGTTTCCTCCTGACTCGCGAGTGCATCCCAATCTTGTAAGACTCAATTTGAGACAAGCTTTCAAAAGCGCTTGCCCAGTAGGGGGTTGACATCCGAGTATTTATACTCATTTGCAAAAGTGGGATGCACTCTTGACTCGCCTTCACCCTATTTCGCAATCAACATGTTGAATTCCCCAGAAATTCTTTGTCTAAACGCCAGTCCCCATCTACAAGTGTTCGATCGTCCGCTGCTGCAATTCCTGGCAAAACAGCAGCCCGTTGCCCAGTAGGAATACCAACAAACTCCTGAGAAGCAATGTCACAGCTTCAGGTATGTCCGGGTGGGCGCTATTGCTTCCATTACTTTTACCCCCAACAGGTTGGGGAGCAGATCTTAAACTTTTGGCGATCGCTGCCACCGCGCCAAGGCAAGCCATCAACAACCGTACTTGTTGCTACACCTGCTTCGATGAGTTCCATGTTCACGGAGTAATCCAGTTTTTTAGAAGACGTTCCTCAATTCTGCACGACCTAACTCAATCATGGTTTACCCTACCGTTCATGACGTGATGCAATGGTTCACGACCGCTGGATGTAGCTTCTGTGCTGTCTTCCTGACGTGCTGCTTCGGTTGGAGTCTCTGGCATACTACTCAAAAAGGGATTCGGCATCTCAGGCGCTTACACCAAATTCCCTGCGATCGCTGTCAGTATTTCACAGATGAACACTTGCTGAAATGTACAGTACATCCTTGCAAAGCGTTTTCAGAAGAGGCGATTGATTGTCTGGACTTTGAAAGAAGAACCTGTGGTGTTCCTAGAAAGGTAGTTTTCCACAAATAAAGGTTTTGCGGGTTACAGATATTCCACTTATTGAGGTCTGATGATCTTGAAACTTAACCCGATGCGTGTCTGGGCAATTGAGGGCAATGGCGTGAGTTTGTAAGTTGCGTGAACCTGTGAATTAATAAGTCCTGTGGTACGATTATTGATAGCTATTCTCATTTAGGTCAATCAGCTTGATTTAGACCCACTATGGCACTCATCCTCCACGAATCTGACTGTGACGAACTGTATAAACATGCCCCTGTCACCTGCCCTAACGATCGGGTGTTCGATGATTTTGAGGAACTGATCGGCGTACCAGAACTGCTGGGACGGGGCTACAACCGGGGGATGGATCTATTGCCTGGGGTCGAGAGGGAGAATTCCGAATCAACCATTGCTTTTTTTGCAGAGCCTGCAAGCGCAACACCCTGGGTGCCGGATTGTAGTGATTTGGGATGGAGCCAGTCATCATCGCTCCCAGGTGGTCAAAGACTATCTCGCCCTAGTGAATCAGGATTTAGAGGAGTCAATGTGGAAACTCACCTGTCTGCGTTTTGCGCCCAATGACCCACGGCAGAACCCCGTTGAGGATCTGTAGCTACAAGCAAAGCGCTTTATTCGAGAGTTCCCCTCTGTGAAAATATGAATGAGACACCTGACCATGGGCAAGCTCACCTTGACATCCAATCAGTCGTCACGAGCCACATCAGGAGGCAAGTTAAGGCTTCAGGATCTCGTGTGTTATCGTCAAGATAAAGCCTCGTCAGTCCGGGGGAGCTATGGTTAGACCCGTTGTAACTAGCTTAGGAGTGTTGGGCATTTTGGCGGCCAGTGCCCTATCGCTAAGGGCTGCTAACCTTCGTAGCGTTGATTCGTCCGCGC
Source organism: Leptolyngbyaceae cyanobacterium (assembly GCA_035285265.1). Classification (GTDB taxonomy): domain Bacteria; phylum Cyanobacteriota; class Cyanobacteriia; order JARCMD01; family JARCMD01; genus JAYKHH01. The sequence goes on from JAYKHH010000308.1 coordinate 2,750, forward strand.
TCGGTACTAATAGAGATTTACCTTGGTCGGAACCCGTTCAAATTAAGGATCCCTTTGAAGGCAATTTCATTGGAGTGTTTGATCGGAACTATTTTTATGGTCGGTTGCTCAACACAACTGCCCGCATCGAAGTCCAGAGCTTTTGGAATCCACAATCAGTTCGATTTCTGTTGGTAGCGCGTGATCGCGATTGTATCAGTCAACCCTTTTATGACGGTAGTTTTCCTATTGGAGTTTGCTCGGAGCTGCATACCACCCGAAACATCGTTGAGCTGTTCCTTAAAATCAATGATCAGGTGTTTCAAGTGGCAGGAAAAAATAGTACGTTTCCAATCAATGATGAGCTAGCTCAGGCATTACAGGCTGCCCCAGCGGGTACTGTCAGTATTCGGCTGGTGACGGAAAATGGGGAAACGATCGATAGTGAAATTGGGCAAGACACTGTCAAAGCCTGGAAAACGGTGTATGCAGCCCAAACAAGGCGAAGTGCAGTTTGATTCCCTGAGCGGACAAGTCAGGCGTTCACACCGTGTCTCCGAAGGAGAATCGCCACTTTCTAGAGGTGGAAAACGATAGAGTGCGGGGCAAGGTTGACGGGCAGGGGGTGTCGTCATAGCAGCTTTGCCAAGGAGGTAAGTCTGTGGTGCGGTAGCAGCAAAAATTCCGTTTGGAAGCCAAAAAATTCCCGTTGCGAGTCAAAACCCGCTTCCCAGCTAGTCGGCTTCACGATAAGCTACTGGACGGAGCTTAATGCTTCCTTCAAGGATAACTATCCTACAACCCGATCAAAAGGCTGACCTTGAGCCAAATTTGCTGTCCCATGCCCATGCCCTTGAAGCAATACGGATCGCTCCTCACAAAATATCTTCAGCCCCAGCAAGGTCGGGTAATCGGATTAGCGATCGCACTCCTCAGTAGTACAGGGTTACAGCTCCTCAATCCTCAAATTCTGCGGTATTTCATCGACACAGCTTTTACAGGTGGTTCCCAATCAGCCTTGGTTCTGGCTGCGCTGATGTTTATTGGCGTTGCCCTTCTCACCCAACTGCTGGCGATCGCCGCCACCTATCTCGGCGAAAATGTGGCCTGGACTGCCACCAATGCCCTTCGCGCTGATCTGGTTGAACATTGCCTGGAATTAGATCTGTCCTTCCATAAATCTCGAACCCCTGGGGAACTGATCGAACGCATTGATGGCGATGTGAATCTGCTATCCCGGTTCTTCTCCCAATTCACCATCCAAGTTCTGGGTAGTGGCTTGTTGCTGATGGGTGTGCTGGTTGTCCTGTTTTACGAAGATTGGCGGGCCGGGTTGGGACTTAGTGTTTATGCCGTAGTAGCCCTGGGGACATTACTGCGCCTGCGATTGCTCGCCATTTCAGGTTGGACGGTTTATCGCCAGATTGGGGCTGAGTTTTTTGGCTTTCTAGGAGAGTATTTGGCAGGACGGGAAGATATCCGAGCCAATGGGGCAGTTAGCTATGTCATGCACCACTTTCATCAACTGCTGCAACGTTGGCTCCCAGCCTACCATCGTGCCCGCCTAGCCAGTACAGTTTTGTGGACGACTTCCGTGGGGTTATTCACCACTGGCACCATTGTGGCTCTGGCGATCGGGCTGTATCTCTGGAACCAACAAGCCATCACGATTGGTACGGTCTATCTAATTTTTTACTACACTGAACTCTTAAGTGATCCCATTGAGCGGATTCGGGTGCAACTGGAGGATCTCCAGCAGGCAGAAGCCGGAATTAATCGGATTCAGGAGTTATTGCAAACTCAATCCCAGTTAAGTGATGGAGGCATGACTTCTTTACCCGACCTTGCCCTATCAGTCAGCTTTCGGCAGGTTTGTTTTAGCTATGAGATGGATTACCAGACTGACGCTGAACCTGAATGGGCACTTGAGAATCTGTCCTTCTATTTACCTGCGGGGCAGGTGTTGGGAGTGTTAGGACGTACGGGCAGTGGTAAGACCACCCTATCCAAGTTATTGCTGAGGTTGTACGCGGCCCAGCAGGGCGAGATTTGCTTAGGGGGTGTGGCGATTGACCAAACCCCGCTCAGAGAGATTCCCCAACGGGTGGGACTCGTAACTCAGGATGTGCAAATTTTTCAGACGACGATTCGGAATAACCTCACCTTCTTTAATCCTAGAATTCCCGATTCCCAACTTCAGAAAACCCTGGCAACCGTAGGTCTGGGATCATGGCTGGAAACCCTACCCGCCGGATTAGAAACGCTCTTAGGAACCGATGGCATCGGTTTGTCGGCAGGACAGGCTCAATTACTGGCCTTTGCGCGGGTATTTCTGAAAAATCCTGGCTTGGTAATTCTCGACGAAGCGTCTTCTCGCCTTGACCCACAAACGGAGGCATTAATTGAACAGGCGATCGCTCAGCTATTCACCAACTGCACGGGAATCATCATTGCCCATCGCTTGCAAACGGTGCAGCGGGCTGATCAAATTTTGATTTTAGAGCAGGGTCGAGTCCTAGAGTACGG
>JAYKHH010000309.1:0-2801 GCA_035285265.1 Leptolyngbyaceae cyanobacterium
CCCGCTCCCTTCGACTCCGCTCAGGGAGCAAAGCCCACTGACTCACAGAAATCAAAACCCGCTGGCTGAGCGGAGTCAAAGCCAAAACCCACAGCAAGCGCCCCCTTCTCCTCTAGTTCAGCAAGAGTTGGACTGGATTCGCACCTACCTACTACCTGCTCTCCAAGCAACTTCTCAAGAAGTTACAACTCTTTTAGCAGGACTAGCAGGACACTACGTTCCTAGTGGCCCTTCGGGTGCGCCGACCAGGGGCAGACCAGAGGTATTGCCCACAGGACGCAATTTTTATTCGGTAGATCTCCGGGCGATCCCCACGGAAAGTGCTTGGTCGGTGGGTCGCCAAGCAGCGGAAGCCTTGATTGAGCGTTATACCCAGGACAATGGTGAGTATCCCAAAACCCTAGGCTTGTCCATTTGGGGAACTTCCACGATGCGAACTGGGGGAGATGATCTGGCAGAAGCGTTAGCCTTGTTGGGAGTTCAACCGATTTGGGATGGCCCTTCTCGTCGGGTTGTAGACTTTGAAATTCTGCCCCTTTCCCTACTCGGTCGTCCCCGTGTGGATGTCACTCTAAGAATTTCTGGCTTTTTTCGGGATGCGTTTCCCAACTTAATTGATTTGTTTGACCAGGCAGTCTCCGCCGTTGCCTCCCTAAATGAACCTGCCGATCAAAATCCCTTGGCAGCCCAAGTCCAGCAGGAAACTCAATTTTTTCAGACCACCGGACTCACGACCGAACAGGCAACAGCACAAGCACGTTATCGCGTATTTGGCTCTAAGCCAGGAGCCTATGGAGCGGGCTTGCAGGGCTTGATGGAGGCGCAGAACTGGACAGATGATCAAGATTTAGCCCGTGCTTATATTAATTGGAGTAGCTATGCCTACACGGGCAAAGGAGAGGGACAATCCGCTCCCGCAGCGTTTGATCAGCGTCTTCGTCACATGCAAGTGGTTCTTCACAATCAAGATAACCGGGAACATGACCTCCTAGATTCCGATGACTACTACCAGTTTCAGGGAGGATTAACCGCAGCCGTTCGATCTGCTAGGGGCCAAAATCCCCACACCTATTTTGGGGATCATGCCCTTCCTGAAAATCCTAAAGTTCGGCTCCTGAATGAGGAAATTGCCCGGGTCTATCGTTCTCGTGTGATCAATCCTAAATGGCTTGAAGGGGTGATGCGTCACGGTTATAAGGGTGCTTTTGAAATCGCAGCGACCGTGGACTACTTATTTGCCTACGATGCCACGGCTCGGTGCGTCGAGGATTTTATGTACCAAGGCGTTGCCGAAGCCTATCTCTTTGATCCCACGGTGCAAGAATTCATCCAACAGAAAAATCCTTGGGCGTTGCGCGATATGGCAGAGCGGTTATTAGAAGCCCAACAGCGAGGACTTTGGCAAGATGTAGAAGTTGGGGTGTCTGAAAAGTTAAGGGCGATCGCTCACCAAGCCGAAGCCAGCATTGAAGCTAACTCTGCTCACCTGTAAATCTTCAATTGAATTTTGATAGAGCTGTTAAGCGATCGGTGGTGTATTTTGTCATCAGTTGAGAAGTTTCGGGATTGTAGAGCCTGAGGTAGTTCCAGTAATTGGCGAAGACAGATTTTACATAGCCCTTCGTTTCACCAAAGGGAATCGCTTCTACAAATTCATCGGGGTCTCTAAAGCCTTTTCTGGCAATCCAATCTGCCACATTGCCAGGGCCAGCATTATAGCTAGCAACGGCAAACAAGGAATTATTGTTGTATTCCTGATGGGTATAGTCCAGATACCAAGTTCCTAGCTTGATGTTGTCATCGGGGCTTTCCAACTTGTATTCTTTGAGCTGAATTTGACTGGCAATCCAAGATGCTGTATCTGGCATCACTTGCATGAGGCCCGTAGCGCCGACAACCGATTGAATTTTGGGTTCAAATCTAGATTCTTGACGGATCAGAGCTATGACCAGCAATGGGTTAAGTTGGCGTTGTTGTGACCAAGTGGTAATGGGATCTAAAAAGGGGAAGGGATATAGCCCGTGCCAATAGGCTGACTGTTGTTTGAGGGACTCATACTGCGCCTTCTCATCGGTCATCGTTCGTTGGTCGAGGCTAGAGAGCATAAACAGCCCGTCTAAGTGATCCCCAACCCCAATTCGCAGGATGCCATCTGTGAATTGTTCTTGAACCGTGGGAGTTTGAGGGTTTTGAAATTCTACTTGCCAAAGTGTCCAGGCATCCTGATCTTGACCTAAGGCATATAACTCCTTTAAAACGGCTGATCCTACGGGTAACGGGGGACGTTCAGCAGCTCGCACCACCTGCGGGGAAAATTGCCGCACCGTGGTAAAGTCTCCCACATTTAGCCCCAAGAACACTGCCGATCGCCAAGCATAGTAAGACTCTGGATATTCTGCCAGAACATGCTCAAAGGCCGTTTTAGCATCCTGCGATCGCCCCAACTGTTTGGCCCATTTCCCCACCCAAAACACAGCTTCAGGAGCAATTTCACTCTTAAGATTGTTAGTAATAATCGGTTGTGCTGCCTTCCAAGCTCCTAGATAATCCTTAGCAGTGGCACGTTTTTGGGCTTGCTGCCAGCGCAAATCGGCAGCGGCATCGGAAGTCGAATGTTTAGTTAAAACGACTTGACGGGTTTGAGCGGCTGACTGAGTGCTTTGGAGTTGATCCAATAAGTTAGCTTTGGCGACTAGCGCCTCCGCTGCTCGGTCTGGGAAGCGGCTAATAACTTGATCCAGGTAGGAAATGCCATCGGTAGGCTTGGGTGTTAACTTAGCAACTCGGATGAGTGCTATCGC
>JAYKHH010000310.1:0-5687 GCA_035285265.1 Leptolyngbyaceae cyanobacterium
CCAGACTCGAATACTAGTAAAGTGGGTAGAGTGGTGAGGCGATAGGTACTCGCCAACTTTAAGCTCTCATCTGCATTGATGCTGACTATTTTGACATGATCGCCCCATTCTGATTGCAATCTAGTTAATAGGGGTGTGATAAGGCGGCAAATACCACACCAGGGTGCCCAAAAGTTAACAAGAACTGGAACTGAAGAATCTAAAACCTCTTGTTTAAAGCTCTGCTCACGCACGGTCGATAACATGATCCCTCTAAATTTATTATTTTGTTATTTGCTTGGGATCATGCTACCAGGCTATGTTCCCCGTCGCACGGATCAAAAGTGGATGTGCCCACCAAAAAATTAAGACAAATGCAGCGACTCCCAGGTAAGCAGGACGCAGAAGCTCTTGCCAAACAAAGGTTTGACGCCCCTGGAGGATAGCCAAAAAGGGAATAATGGAGGTTTGAGATTTCAAAGTTTCAAAGGATTCTCCATACCGCAGACTTAGACGGCGATCCCCATGCCAAACTCCAAACAAGTGATAGACAACTAACCCAATGGATGTAACGAGAGTAAAACTCGTCCCGATCCAGAGCATATGGGCTATACACCAAATGACTTGCCCAACCATCTGAGGATGGCGAGTGACTCGGATAATCCCAGTTTCAAACAGATGGACTTGCGGTTTCTGAATCGCTGCCACTTCCAGCAAGTTAAACGTAGCAGGGTAGAGAAATAGAAAGGAAATTGCTGAAAGCACCCATACCGTTGGTTTTACACTCGGTATACTTTGGAGTTGCCACAGTTGCCAGCCGTCATAGCGGTGATTAAAGAAGTAACTGATTAACACCACTGCCAAACTCAGACTCACCAAAGCAAAGATGACTCGGTAAAATCGGGCACCTATTTTGGTTTCTGCCCAAAAACGCAATGCCGCCAATCCACTGTGGGCGATCGCAAAACAAACGAGCAATCCCAGAATGATGAAGTGACTGGGCGTCAGCCAATCGTAATTCATTGATTTACTAAAATATTTACTAAAACACTAAATCAATATCACACTGTCTCAGATCCACAGTATAGAGGCTTCCTTGGCCCTGACCTGCATTCCAGGTGGCTAGCAAGAAAGTGTACTGATTCAAAACTGTCAGAGCTGTTAACTCTTCGGTTGTCTCTGAGTCTGATCCCAGGATAGGCGCAATCCAACCCACCCGATCTCCCCGCAGATCCAGCAGTATCATCTGCCCTTGGGCACCTGTGACCACACATCCCCAAGGGGTAGCAGCAAAGAACTTGGGCTGCATTTCTAAGTTAATCCGCACCACTCGAAAGGGTTTGAGGTCAATGAGTAACAGGGATTGTGGATTGGATGCCTCAGTCGCGAATAATTTATAGGGAACTGAACTTGCGATCGCCTGTTGAATCGAAACCGATAAACACCATGACCCAATTAAAGTACCCCGGCGGGTAAAGACTTCGCACAAGGTCTCGTCGTTCTGGTGACCTATCTTTCTAGACAGGACAGCTCCATGACCCGGATCTAAGGCAATAAGCTGGAATGGAATGGCTTTCGGATTCAAGAGCGGACAAGCCACAATTCGAGGCGAGGATAGCTGTAAGGCTTCAGTTCTGTTGAGTTGCCAAATTTTCACGGTGGGAGGTACATTCTCAGCCTCAGAAGAGAGAATTGCCATCCACCGTCCTTGAGGATCAAGGGTGCAGAGGAAATTGGCAGAAAAATTAGCTAACTGGGAGGGACTCATCCGGGTGACCCTGATGGGTAACCCGTATATCGAGTGAGCTGTGATTAGAAAACAAGCTGGAGGGCGAACAATCACTGCCTCGACCTCCTCTGATAGCACCAGGGAATCAAGGGATGTTGTAGTGACTTGGAGGGGATCAGAGAGGCTTTGGACTGATTCAATATCAATCACGGTCACCAATGGGGTTTTCACAACCTTATACAAGATGGCAGGACACCCCGTAGCAGCGGTTAAAGTTACGAAGCTTGAGCTGGCGAGAATGGAAATTGGCTCTTGAATAGTCTGCTGATGCAGACTTTGGAACGGGCACTGCTCAAGGATCAGGTCTGATGGATACAGCGGTAAGCGCACTGAATCACCCTGCTTCCCAAGCCCTAAGCCCAATTCAGTTGTAGCAGCCTGAAGGGCACCCAGCATATCCTGTGCGGAGGGGAATCGACGAGCAGGCAATTTTTGTAATGATCGTCGCAGCAAACTTTGTAATGCTTCTGGAATTTCTGTTGGGATTTTGAGGGCTTGGTTCAAATGAGCAGACATCAACTCAGTGGGTACTCCCGAAAAAGGGCGCTCACCGACGAGCAACTCAAACAATAAAATGCCCACCGCATAAAGGTCTGAAGTATGGGAATACTGACCATAGAATCGTTCTGGGGCCATGTAGGCAGGTGACCCAATATTGCCTTCTGCGTGATTCAAATCTTTGCTTAACTGAGCAATCCCAAAGTCAGAAATCTGGGCTTGCCATCCCTTGGAATTAACCCTTAACAAAATGTTTTCTGGCTTGATATCACAGTGAACGATCCCCTGGGTGTGAGCATGGTGCAGCCCTGCTAAGGTATCGGCTACAATCTGCAAACACTGGGTCAAGGTTAGAGCACGATCTTGCTCCATTAAATTCCGTAGCGTCCCTCCCTCACAATAGTCCATCACCAAGTAGCGTCCAGTCCGAGTATGGTCTAGGGCTTGGCAGGCAACAATGTTGGGATGCTGCAAACTTAATAAAAAGCGAAGTTCCCTTAAAAACTGGTGGGTGGGAAAGCGTTGGCGATCAAGGTCTTTCAGCGCTACGAGGCGGCCTGTTTTACGGTGGATAGCACAATAGACACGACCAAACTGTCCTTGCCCAACCAACCCCAAAAGACGATACTTGGGGCGCTTTAATTCAGTGGTAAGGGGGTACGACACAGCATTGGAATTTTGGATTTTGGATTGTTCAGATCGCAATGAAGCTATATTCTGAGGATCTGGTTAGGGCAATGACCTGCTCAGAATTCTGAGGATCTGGTTAGGGCAATGACCTGCTCAGATCCTCCATGATGACCGTAATTGCATCCATGAAGCCTAGGCACAAAGGGCTTGCATAATGGCTTCGTGGGTGTCGTGGTTCTGAACCATTGCTTCCACAGATTCTAGACGCTTCGTTAAGCCTAAAACAAATCGGTTACAGTCTGCCCCAGCAGATTCGCACGTGGTTTGCACACATTGAAGATCCTTACCCGTGAGCTGACTAAAGAAGGTACTTAAAATTCCTGCTTCTAGAAAACAGACGGGTAAGGTGCCCTTAGGAGCATGGTTAGCAAAGGGTGAGTTCCAGATCTTAATCACCAGGAAGCCCCGCTGCTGATAGGTCTGATCCATATCAATTTTGCCCCAACCGTGGGCAATCCAGCACTGTTGCAAGCACTGTAAAAACTCTACCATCGACATATCAGCCAAGGCTGTGTTGTAGTAATCGGTGAGTTCTTCAGAAAAACGGGCATAGAAGTTTTTCCCCCACCAGCGTCCACAGTTAAACAAGACTAGGCGAGTGGCCTGACCTGTCTCCTTATCTAACCCTGCATAAATTCCCTGAATCAGGGTTTCTGGAAGTGCGAGTAGGCGATCGCCACGGCGATTTTCTAGTAATCCCATTTCCAGATCGCCACGGACATAGGCATCTGGGGCAAAGTAGTTACTGGGAACCCGATTATTAGTAAGCAGATCAGCAACGGAAATCATAGACGGAAGGTTGGGGGTATCGGTTTACTGCCTATTTGAGGTTAGGTTGGAGCAGAGTGGTTTGTGCCAGTTTCAAGGGTGGGTTGAGCAGTCCCAATTGCCCTGGATTAAAGACTTGGCTTAAGCGCTGATTCAAAAGACGGTATAAGGTGCTGTCAATTGCCTGGGTGTTGTAAGCTTGCACGGTTTGGCTGAGCCATCCTAGGAGTCGTTCTTTCACGAAGGACTCATCGTTGAGTAACATCGACATGGCGCAGTAGCGCAGCATTAATAAGGCATGTTTGAGACAGCGTTCCAAGTTAGCAGTGGTTTCCTGAGGCATTGCCAGTTGCAGTTGATCGGCCACCTGCTGCATAATTTCCAGCTCTTTATCTCTTAAAAGTCGATAGGTTTCTAATCGCTGGGGCAAGGAACTAACATACTGGCTCAAGATATTGAGCTCTTCTGATTTGAGATAACGACTTTCAGCTTCATCAAAAATCGTTGCGATTTGTGCATCCATAATCAAGTAGTTAAAAAATCAACTAATTCAAGGTGGGAAAGGGGTAACGGTTGGAGATGACACAACACTGACTCAGCTAAAACAGATCAGAAAAAGCATCTAGGGTGAAGCTATCACTTTCAGGTACTTCTTCTAAAGGGGGAAGGGAGGTCGGAACTGGAGCTGCCACCATGATTCCTTCCCAGGGGACTGCCCCAAAAAACTGACTGACACTTAAGGTTAACTTTAAGAACTCATCAGTTCCCTGGAGAGCTTGCAGCTTAATTTCCTGAACTTCCGGTAACTGGTCTTCCCAATTAACCGTGGTGAAAAACTCTTTGACAGACAACTGGAGCCAAGATTGAGACTGCGCCATCCCGGCATTGCCATTTGTAGACAACAAGGTAGCCGGACTCATCTCAATCTCTCTCCTGAACGTAGGCGTTTTTCGATATCACGAGCAGTGCCTCCTTCGTTTAACCAAAAGGAGGCCGCATCAATTCGGTCTTGCCCACCCAAGAGGAATTTACAGTAGGTTTCGCCCATGGAATAGCACTGAATCTCAATACAGCTGAGTTGCTTACGCACCATTTCGGTAAAAAAGCCTGCGAATAAGCCAGCGTATAGGAAACACACAGGTTTGCCGACATCACCCAAGGTTCGGGCAACAGCAGAATCGTAGAGGTTGATGAACATGAACCCCTGTTTGCGATCGCCCATATCCACTTCCCAACGCCCCCACCCCTGAGAGGTAAAAGGCCACCACCAAGTTTCTAGCAAAAACAGCAGATTCGACTGCCGCATATTGCGCTCAAATTCTTTTTCAAACCACTTTTCAAAGAAGAACGCATCTTTTTGTCCCCATTCGCAACCAATGGAATACATGATGGCTGCGGAAGCATCTCCCACTTCTTCTTCTAATCCCTCTACCAATCCGATAATAAAATCTTCGCTAGTCAGGAGGTTCTGACTAGAATTCCAATCTACAATTGTGCCTCGGTCAGGATCAAACTGAAAGAAGTCACGGAAGCCATAGTGGTTATGCTTCTTAGAGTACTTACGATGGGTGGTTGGCTGGTTGGGAAGTGCAGTTACCATAGATTCTCTGATCAAACTCCGGACTAACGAGGAATAACAGCTAAAAAACTAGGTATAGATAAATTGGTAGACTTCACCCATAGTTCAGTTTTGGATAGATCCAGCAAACTGACTCCTTATTCTACTAGTTGCCTAAGTATCAGAATCCAGGTCGTTACAATACTTAGTTCCTATTTAAACAGCACTAGTCACAATTCGCAGGTCAACTTAATCGAACAAAATTGAATAAGTTGTGCGTGATTCTGAGCCCAATGAGTTTATGGTTACAGGGTGTCCCTAGAATCAATATTCCCTATCTATTGAAAATCTAACGAATCCGCTCCAAATTAATCTAATTCTCTCTAGGACTTATATCGCTTGAGG
>JAYKHH010000311.1:0-5070 GCA_035285265.1 Leptolyngbyaceae cyanobacterium
CCTATCGTCTTGGCTGGAGCGGCTGGGGTAGCAGAAGTAGCTCGCTACGGGGACTCAGAAGCTGTCGTGACAGGAATTGTGGGCTGTGCAGGACTCATCCCCACTATTGCTGCCATTGAAGCAGGAAAAGATATTGCTCTCGCTAACAAAGAAACCCTGATTGCCGGGGGGCCAGTCGTGCTGCCCTTGGTGCAGAAACATGGAGTGAAACTGTTGCCAGCGGATTCTGAACATTCAGCCATTGTCCAGTGTCTTCAAGGCGTACCTAAGGCAGGGCTACGACGGATCTTGCTAACGGCCTCTGGGGGAGCCTTTCGCGATTGGCCCGTGGAAAGATTAGCCGAGGTGACCGTTGCCGATGCTCTCAAGCATCCCAACTGGTCGATGGGGCGTAAGATTACCGTAGACTCTGCCACCCTGATGAATAAGGGGCTAGAGGTGATTGAGGCCCATTGGCTCTTTGGGGTAGACTATGACCAAATTGACATTGTGATCCATCCCCAGAGCATCATTCACTCGTTGATTGAGTTACAGGATACGTCGGTTTTGGCTCAGTTAGGGTGGCCGGATATGCGCCTGCCCCTCCTTTACGCCCTGTCCTATCCAGAGCGGCTCTATACCGATTGGGAACCCCTGGATTTAGTGAAAGCAGGCAACTTCACCTTCCGCACCCCGGATCATCAGAAATATCCCTGTATGCAACTCGCCTACGCTGCAGGTCGAGCCGGAGGAGCCATGCCCGCTGTACTGAACGCTGCTAATGAACAAGCAGTCGCCCTATTTTTAGACGAAAAAATTCAGTTTCTCGATATTCCCCGTGTGATTGAAACTGCCTGCGATCGCTATCCCGCCGCCAACCATGCCACCCCCAGTTTGGAGGATATTCTGAGTGCCGACCAATGGGCTAGACAAGCAGTATTAACAGCTAGTGAGGAGCTACAACGGGGCGATCTCATTATCTCGTTACGCTAAGGTGTAAGGTCAGAGAGATTCGCTATTCAGCGTTTGAGGCTTGGTATGGCACTGAACTTAGTTATTTTAATCGGCGCATTAATTGTGTCTGGGCTGGTATTGACCTGGTTAATTCAGGTGGTGAAAACCACCATTAGTACCGCCATCGGCGTTGCGATCGTAGTGCTAGTACTCCAGCTTTACTTTGGCATTGGCCCAGAACAACTTTGGCAACAAATCACCCAACTGCCTGAATTCCTGTGGCAATTGGTGACGGGGAAGCGCTAGGTGTTGGTGAAGCTCCCATTCAAAGCTGTAGGGGCAAAGCATTCAGTCCTTAAAGCCGAACCTCTGACCCCAGATTGTGTCCTGAATGCTTTGCCCTTCCGGGAATTGGTGTGAATTCTTGGGGAGATCGCACCACCTTAAGAGCAAAGTCTTGGGCGCATAATACGTCAAAGGTTTTTATGGAGTCTTAGAGCTATGCAATCAACGACTTTCGAGCAACTTACTCCTGCTGCTGCCCAGGTGATTTTAGAGCAATTGCCAGAGCGGATCAGAAAAGCATTGATCACCCGCGCTGCCGAAATTGAATATCCGATCGAGGCAATTGTGGAAATGGCGCTAGCTGGATATCTGGACAGTGAGGCGATCTCGTTTGCCGATTGCAAACCAGGGCGTGGTCAATAAATCTCCATTAGACTGAATGTTTTGCCCTTCCGGGAATTGGTGTAGATTTTTGGGGCGATCGCACCATCTTGAGGGCAAAGCATTGGGTAGTGATTAACAGTGGGGTGGCAGACCTCATTACCCAATGCTTTGCCCCTACCAATTTAGCAACCTACTGTCGTGCCAACGCATCTTTCACCGCTGCCGGTAACTGGCGCATAATCTTACCCTGTTCCCGATCCACGGCCACCAAGGTAACACGGGCACTCACGTATAACTCCTGCTCATCGGGGGCTTGAATTTGATAATCCCAGTGGATGCGAACCCCTTCCACATCCGTCATGCGCGTGCGGACGATCGCAGACATCCCCATACGAATCGGTCGATGATAACGGATGGATAAATCTACAACCGGGAGATCGCAACCCATCGCAACCAGATCCACATAGTCTAGCCCCAAGGATCGCAGACATTCTACCCGTGCCTCTTCCATCCAAGCAACGTAAGACCCATGCCAGACAACTCCTGCATAGTCGGTGTGATGAGGTTGAGCGCGGACAGGGTAGTCAAACCAACTTGTAGTCGTAGCGCTCTGGGTAACATTCTGGATCGCTCCGCTGGCTTGGGGCTGAAGCTGATTTTCAATCGACATGTCACTCAATACCTGATATTCACCTTTACATTGATTTTTATATCATCAATTTGTGAACCTTAAATTTGAACCCAGTAAATTCTGCTCCCAGGGTGGTTGCAACGGGGTGCAGGCGGTCACACATGAACCGAACTCCTGCAAGAATGACGGCAAACCTGGATTCTGCTGTGGATAGCAGTCGGGATGAGTGGGATGGATGCCCCAAAAGTGGACGTTTCAAACACTCTCTCAAACCAGTTCTCAATCTAAAGATTTTTAACTCTTGAAAAGATGATCATTCTTATTAAGAAGTCTATTGTAATAAATCGTTAAAATGTCGCAGGGGCGCATGGCTGAGGTTATTATTATTTTATAAAGAGTTTGATTTAACTTGAATCACTGACCTAGTTCAAGCATACAAATTCAAGGCTCAATAATAAGGCTCTCAAAGCCAACGTTAATGTGGTCATGAGGCAAAACAGATGATAGAAAAAATTTTGTTGGCTGATTCTGGCACTGGGCAATCCCAAGATATGCTCAAGGCGTTAATGGACATCCCCTCCATTCAGCGGGCTGCGGTAACGGTGCTACATGTCGTAGCTCCCCAAATTACCGCAGAGGCCATGACTGCTAAATGGGAAGAAGGGGGGAAGACCTTAGCATCTGCCGTTCAGTCTCTCAAGCTAGACCCCAACCATGTCACCGCTATGCTCCGGCAAGGTGACCCTAAGGCGGTGGTCTGCCAGGTGGCTGAAGAAATCAATGCAGATCTGATCATTATGGGTTCGCGCGGTTTGAAGCGTTTAGAATCCATCCTCGAAAACTCCGTTAGTCAGTATGTCTTCCAGCTTTCTTCGCGCCCCATGTTGCTGGTTAAGGATGATATTTTCGTCCGCAAACTGAGCCGGATTATGGTGGCTGTGGATAACTCAGCCCCTGCTCAAGAATGCCTGAAACTGGCACTCTTCCTGTTGCGGGACATTAAGGCAGGTCAGTTGATCCTAGCCAACATTAAGGCTGATAAACTCAAAGCCTCTGAGACTGGAATCACTAGCCCTGAAAAAGACCCCATTTTTGCATCGGCGATCGCAGAGGCCAAAAAACAAGGGGTAGCCTACCGCTGTGTCACCAGCACAGGCAAGCCTGGGGAGGAACTGTGCCGGATCGCCGAGGAACTGAACGTGGATTTATTAATGTTAGGTTCTCCCGAACGTCGGCCTTCCGTCGCTAAGGGATTGCCTGACCTGGATCGCTTACTCGGCAATTCGTTGTCAGACTATGTGCGAGTCTACGCAGACTGTCCTGTTCTCTTGGCTCGTACCCCCGCTTGAGTAAGCCCAAGGCTCCTCAGAATCGGACTCTAGTGCTGAGTGAGGGCGATCGCGAGAGGCTCCGTACCCATCTCCTGTCACCCCAATTGTGGGAGCGGGGTGGGGAGCCTCCTATGGGTACGCTCCAGGGAGATTGCTTACAAGTGGCTTCCACCTTGCCCTCCGCTTGCATCGATCTCCTATTTCTCGACCCTCCCTATAACCTAAATAAAGAATTTAACGGTCGTAAGTTTTCTAAATGTGGGGTTGACGAGTATACAGACTGGCTAGATCAGGTTATCTCAACCCTCAAACCCCTCCTGAAACCCACGGCTTCTATCTATATCTGTGGAGACTGGCTCTCCTCAACCTCGATTTTTGCAGTGGCTCAGTCCCACTTTATCGTTCGCAATCGCATCACCTGGGAACGGGAAAAAGGCCGGGGAGCTAAGGCAAACTGGAAAAATGCCAGTGAAGATATTTGGTTTTGCACAGTTTCCTCTCAATACACCTTTAATGTGGAGGCGGTGAAACTGAGACGCAAGGTGCTAGCCCCCTACCGCACTACCGAGGGAACCCCGAAGGATTGGCAGTCTACGGAAGCAGGTAATTTTCGAGATACCCATCCCTCTAACCTATGGACGGATATTACCATTCCCTTCTGGTCAATGCCGGAGAATATCGACCACCCAACCCAAAAAAGTGAGAAGCTCCTGGCCAAGATTGTGTTGGCTAGCAGCAACCCTGGAGATTTGATCCTCGATCCGTTCCTGGGGAGTGGAACCACGTCTGTGGTGGCTAAGAAACTTGGTAGGCGCTATTTGGGAATTGAGTTAGATGAAGACTATTGCCTCCTGGCAGAGCGTCGCTTAGAACTGGCGGAAGCATGTCCGACGATCCAAGGGTTTGCTGATGGGGTGTTTTGGGAACGCAATACCAAGGGAGGGGGATGAGGGGGGTTTGGGGTGTTGGATTCTCAGTGCTTACAGACTCTAAAGCGGCAGGCGATCGCGCCCATAAAAAAAGCCCTCGGTAAATAGGGCTTTACCGGGGGCTGCCACTAATCACTTATCAGGGTTGGGTTTAGGTTTTATGCAAAGACAGGCGTTGGATTTTTTGAACTATGTTTTTTTGAACCATGTTCTTTAGGTTTTCTGTAGGAAAACCCTCGATGTTAAGTGCTCCACCGAGGGCTATTGCCTTTTCGTAGCAATCACTTATCGGCAGTGGATTCAAGGTTTATGCAAAGACAGGGCGAAATTGCCAAAATATAATCATGCAACCTTGCTGCCAATCTCAGCTCATAGACCTGACAGCTTATGCTCTTAGCTTTGATAGACAAGGGTTTCACAGATCCTTGCAGGGCTACTTTCCCTGCGGAACCTCAAGCGATATAAGTCCTAGAGAGAATTAGATTAATTTGGAGCGGATTCGTTAGATTTTCAATAGATAGGGAATATTGATTCTAGGGACACCCTGTAACCATAAACTCATTGGGCTCAGAATCAC
>JAYKHH010000312.1:0-3223 GCA_035285265.1 Leptolyngbyaceae cyanobacterium
GCATAAAACCCTAGTCTGCATGGTAGAACAGGCAGAGTCTGAAACCGAAGGCTGGCAAAGACTGCCAATATTGCAACAATCTTTTACAAACAGTTTCTGAATCTGATGATTGGTTAAGGAGTCAGCCCGTCGATCGTAGTCCTTATTTAGAGAGCTTCATTGTGAGCCATTTGAATTCCCAGCAGATAGAGCATCTCCACGAGTTAGGAGCCGATCTTCACCAGCAGCGTCAGTCTCAATCTCTCTCCTTAGAAGAAGTAGCCGCCAAGACATTTATCTCCGTTCGCTTGTTAAATGCCTTAGAATCTGGCCAAGCCGAGATATTGCCTGAACCAGTTTTTGTTCAGGGATTTATTCGTCGTTATGCAGATACCTTGGGTTTGGATGGAAACAGTCTAGCTCAAGCATTTCCAATTCATCCTGCACCCGCTTCTCATCCACCAGCCCAGCCCCAGGTAGCGTCTTCTCCCGCTTCCCAAGAACCTGCTGAACCTGCACTCCCAATTAATCGTTTCTATGGGGTAGCGATCGCGCTAGGAGTCTTAATCTTGGGTGCGATTTTGTATGGAGTCACCCGTCCTCAACCCACGTCACAAACTCCGACTCCGACTCCAACCCCCTCTTTGCCAACTCAGCCCATTGCTAAACCTCAACCGAGTCCTAAGGCACTGACGGTTCCGATTCAAGTGGCGATTAACCTCACGGGCCAATCTTGGGTAGAAGTCCTCAGCGATGGCAAAAGCAAATTTGTAGGCATCTTGCCTAAGGGTAGCCAAAAGACTTGGACGGCTCAGAAACAGTTAAGTTTGGTTTTAGGAAATGCTGGGGCTGTGCAAGTCTCTTTCAATCACAACCAGCCGAAGGTTTTCGGAAAACTGGGTGAAGTTAAAGAAGTAACGTTTACACCAGAAAAGCCAGCCTCAAAAGCTGCTCCCATCAACTAAGACGATCGCTATTGATCCCCATCCTAAATCGTCGATCCACAGTACCCAGGCAAAGGGATGACGATTTTTTGTTTTTACAGGCAGGATATTTACAGGTGAAGATAAACTGTTGTTTGAAGGGCAATATTAGCGCCTATTTCTATTAACTGAAAATCCCATCTATTTCAGATTAATTATTTCAATACCATAGGAAATCGCATTAATTTCTACCCTCAAATCAGGGCCAACCTTCAATCAAAAATTAATGTTTGTACGTTATGAGGGGTTAATTAGGTTATCTCCTTCGACAGATGGAATGGTTTTCTGGAAATCCATAAGCTGGAGTGATAACACAGGGGTTTGGAGAACCGACTCTTATGAACATCATTGCTTGGATTATTTTAGGTCTGATTGCGGGTGCGATCGCCAAGGCAATTTATCCCGGCGAGCAGGGTGGTGGCATTCTAGGCACTATGATTCTAGGTATTGTAGGAGCCTTTCTAGGCGGGTCTTTGGGGCACTTCTTACAAACTGGGCGATTTGCATTAACGGCTAGCAGTTTGACAATTCCTGGTATATTTCTAGCCATTGTCGGAGCAATTATCGCCATCTTTATTTGGGGACTGATTACCCGTCGGGCCACCTAAGATGGCAGATGGATTTGCCTTGATGCTATATTTGGCAAAAATATAGGCTCCTCTGAAGTTCTCTGAAACTCAGATGGAGCCTATTTTGTGAGCCTATTTTATAGGGCAGGTTGTTATTGTTAGTCAATCATGATGGACTGGGGCTTACTCTTGACTCCATTTTGGCTCTCACTAGGGGAGGGAGAATAGGCGGGAGCCCCTGCCTGCTGATCTAACCAGCTTTTAACAGGGTCATCGGAGAGATTGAGCCGAAATAGACCTGAAAAGAATCCACCTAAGAACGCAACAGGTTGTTGAGTGAATTCTTGGAAGAAAGGCTTTAATTCATCCATAAACATTGAGCGTCTCCTAAGCTAACTTCGAGAGGGTTCCCTCTGGGATCTTAGCGTCTCCTACCCAGTTCGGCTCTATTCTTACACCCTGATTTCCGAGGATGCGTCTTGAGCAAGTTGACGAGCACGCACTTCTAGGTAGACCAATAGCGCATTAATGTCCGCCGGATTGACTCCACCCATGCGACTGGCTTGCCCAATGGTTAAGGGCTTGATCTTGGTTAATTTCTCCCGTGCCTCTTTGGAGAGGGTAACAATACTCCCGTAATCTAGGTCAGCAGGTAGTTGGCGATGTTCTTGGCGAGAAATTTGATCAATTTGATTTTGCTGACGCTGCAGATACCCCGCATACTTAATGTCAATTTCAGCCCCTTCCCATTCCGCAGATGCCAAATTAGGATTGCCGAGGCCATAGCGATCCAAGTCAACGTAGTGGAATCCAGGACGACGCAATAGCTCAGCTAGGGTCATTGAACCTTTAATACTTTGCTGGGTATCTGCCATGATGGCTTGTCCGGCTGGGTCATGCTCTTTAATCCGGGTTTCATGCAGGCGCTCTTTTTCCGCTGTGATATTGGCTTGCTTGCTCGTAAATAACTCCCAACGGCGATCATCAATTAAGCCGATCTCCCGGCCTAGGGGGGTCAACCGCTGGTCAGCATTATCAGACCGCAGTAACAAACGGTACTCTGAGCGGCTGGTCAGCATTCGGTACGGTTCCCGCAGGTCTTTGGTACACAGGTCATCCATTAAGGTGCCAATGTAACTTTGTTCACGGGCAAAGATCACCATCTCTTGAGCTTGGGTATAACGAGCCGCATTGATGCCTGCGACCAAGCCTTGGGCTGCCGCTTCTTCGTAGCCTGTGGTGCCGTTGATCTGTCCCGCACAGAATAACCCCTCAATCTTCTTGGTCATGAGGGTGGGGTAACACTGGGTTGCTGGTAGGTAGTCGTATTCCACGGCATAGGCGGGGCGAAGCATGGCGCACTGTTCTAGACCAGGGAGCGATCGCAGCATTTGCAATTGCAACCCCTCTGGCAACCCTGTCGAAAAGCCCTGAATATACAACTCAGGAATATCGCGGCCCTCCGGCTCAATAAAGATTTGGTGGCTTTCTTTATCGGCAAATCGAACAATTTTATCTTCAATGCTGGGGCAATAACGCGGCCCCTTCGACTCTACCCACCCGCCATAGACGGGGGAAAGATGCAAGTTTTCCCGAATCAGTCGATGGGTTTCTGCGGTCGTGCGGGTGAGGTAGCAATTCATCTGCTCCCGCTCTACCCACACCTCTGGATCAAAGCTAAACCACCGCACT
>JAYKHH010000313.1:0-7160 GCA_035285265.1 Leptolyngbyaceae cyanobacterium
AAGCTTTGCGCCCCTATCCTTCCCAGATTGCGGCTTTTCTCCTAGGGAACTGTAATCTCGGTAGTTCCTTCCTAGGATCAGAATTTCATACTTGCCCAGTCATCCGGCCAGAAATGGTGAGTCCAACTTCTCAGGGTTTGGTTGAGGGTGCGAGCAAACTGAATATGGGCCTCATCCGGTTCTACAGGAATAATAGGGGCAGACCTCCCAATTTTAAATTGCTCAATGACGCGATTGGCTGCTTCTAGACCTGTAACGTAGGCTTTTTCCTGAGACCAAGATCCGTGACGAGTGATAATCCAGTCTCCACTCATCAACACATTCTCAATGCTAGTGACTCCTGGCAGCATAGATTGATAACTCCCCGGAGCAAAGTGAGTAACGGCGCGGGATAGCCGAACCACACTGCTATCCACAACGGTGGCTGACCGAAATTCTGGAATACAGGTTGACAGATCCCGATGAACCTTGGCCACAATTTCTGCGTCGCTCATCGGTAGCAGTTGATTAGCATGATAAAAGTCGGCCTCAATCACGCTACCCGCTTCATGGTGCCACTCGTCGTGGAGGGCATTTAGATCAAAAAATGTCCAACCCGTGGTGGTGTCAAATCCAAAGCAAGCATTGGACGGGAGCGGAATGGGGATCTTGCGATCAAACCACAGGCGAGCTGCTAGAACATCGATCGCCCCCAAATTCATCAGATTACAAAACTCCGGTAGCTGACGCAGGCTGTTACTAGTACTGACAATCTTCTGCGTTCCTGTAATTCCCGTGGCAAAAATGACGGCATCTGCCTCAAAGGTTTCAGTGCCACAGATCACCTGAGTCGCTTGTTGGGTTGAGTGGTGCGTTTCCACAACTAAATCGGTGACCCGCCGATTCGTCAATACGCGCCCACCCGCCTGCTCAATCTGGTCAACCCAGGGACGGAAGATCATTTCTCCGACAGTACCGCGACACCAGACGACATCGAAGTTGGGTTGGTGTGCCAGGATAAAGTAATAGAGCATTCCCAGGGCTGCTGCTGCGGAACACTGCTCTCCGGGGGCAAACAGTCCCACAAGAAGCATGGGTTCAAAGGATTCCCGATAGAGTCGAGCCGACACCCCAAACTGTTTAAAGAGTTCACGAGCAGTAACGGAATCGTAGCGTCGCCATGCGTCGTCGGAGTTGTCGAAGTCAATCAACGCATAGAGTAGGGGGAGGGCAGAGAGGCGATCGCTCAAGGGTAACCGATGGAAACGGGTATACAGAAAGGTTCCCAAGGGAGTGGGCAGAAGGGGTTCCTGTTGAAAAATCGGAGATTCAACTTCCAAGCCAGCCGGGGAATATTGGGATGAGCGAGTCCAATCTGTGAAGGGGCGTAAGCCTAGCTCGTCCACCAAAGCAAAAATATTGCGATAGGGATACCAAAACCCATGAATCCCCGCTTCAATCGATCTGCCTTGGGCAGTTTTCCAGCCTGCCACCAATCCACCGGGATAGGCTCCGGCTTCGAGCAAAGTTACGTCATAGCCCTGCTTGGCTAAGTGATAGGTAGCGCCTAGACCGGCCCACCCGGCTCCAATGACGATAATACGGGGACGATGGAGATCGGGGGTCATAGGTTAAAAACTTGTGATGAGATCACCGAGGTCAATATCCTGCCACAGTTTAGCAGCGATAAATAGACGTAAGTGCTTAACCATGATTATAAATGGGCTGCAACATTAAAGCTTGCGCGGCTAAAATCACATCCCCATCCAGGGTTTGATCGGCTGCTGTTGGCTTTCCTGCCTATCGAGTTTGTGCCCATAGTCTCAGATGCTTTAAGCATCACTTCGGAATTAATAACAGCACAGCCAATAAGTAGGTCGGCATCATTATTGATAAGATAGGCTTCGACTCCGTTCACAGTGAGTGCAGTCGAAGCCACAACCCAGCAGGAGATCGACCGTTTAATTCAACCCACCTACTTACGAGACAAATTAGGTTTAGCAACTGCTGACTGATTGGCGATTGATAATCGCATCTTGGGAATGAGAGTTCAGTAGATCTTGAGATTGCTTAAGTTTGTCCAACAAGGGCAGCACCTGTTGGAGGTAAGCGTGCTTCCGCTGACCATGAAATATTTTGGCAGCCACTTGTAAATCTGAAATTGCACTTTGCCTAGCACTTAATCTGAGATAAGTTAAGGCTCGGTTAAAGTAGGCTTTGGCGTAGTCAGTATTGATCTGGAGCGCCTGCGTATATTCTTGTAATGCGCCTCGATAATCTTGCAGGAAAGTTTTGACGATACCTCGATTGTAATAAGTAGGAGCATGGTGAGGATCGAGCCATAGAACTTCACTATAGGCTTCAAGGGCAGCAGATGCATTCCCGTCTCTAAAATAAGCATGGCCTAGGTGCCGATAGGCCGAGGCAAAACCTGAATTCAGTTGAATTGCTTGCTTGTAAGCGGTAATTGCTGCTTGCCAGTCTTGTTGTTGATAATATCTATCACCCTCTTCCAGATAGGCTGAGGCAATTTGTGGGTAGATATCCATGGGTGATCGAATTCTAGAGTACGCCTTATTTACTCTTTACAGTTCAGTTGTAGCGATATCAGCTCAATATTCAGTCATCTTTCTAGATTTTTGGAAGATGTCTACGCACGGGAGATGCCTCCACTATAGGTGACCCCCCTGAATCGCGTAGGATTGCTATAGAGAACAGCGATTTTCACCAATAAGGAACTGGCTATGTCTGAACCATTTGCGCCCGAAATTAGCAACCGCATTTGCAAACATATGAATGAAGACCATGCCGATGCGGTCGCCCTCTACGTTAAAGCCTATGGTGGTTTACCAGACACCACTGCGGCACAAATGCAATCCATTGATGCCCAGGGGATGGAACTGATCGCCCAGGTGCAGGACGTAGCAACACCGGTTCGGATTGAATTCGATCATGCTTTAGTGGATGCGGAAGATGCCCACCATACTTTGATTGCAATGCTTAAACAGGCGCGATCGCAACTGTCGAATGCCTCACTCTCTTGACAGCCCCCTAGCCTACGAGATTGATCCCCAGAACAGCACTTTTGAAAATGCAATTTGACATTCCGGCCATTATTGAGGGCTATGCTCAAGGCTATTTCTTGATGGCAGACGATACAGGTGGCAACCTAGACTGGTACTCTAGTCGCGAACGCACCTTAATCCCGTTGGATGAGCGATTTCGGTATCCGCGATCGCTCCAGCGAGTCCTTAACCAAGAGCGCTTTAGCGTCGCTATCAATCGGGACTTCAAAGCGGTCGTTGCAGGCTGTGCTAATCGGGACACCACTTGGATTTCTGAGGACTTGAAGGAGATTTACTGGGAACTCTATCAAGCCGGTTATGCCTTCAGTTTTGAAACTTGGCAAGGGGATCAACTCGCTGGAGGGATTTTAGGGATTGTCATTGGGGGCCTCTTTATCGGGGAATCCATGTTTTATCAGATTCCCGAAGGGTCAAAAGTTGCAATGGTAAAGTTAGTAGAACGGCTGCGCTCCCAAGGGTTTATCCTATTCGACGCGCAAATGATGAACCCCCACCTAGCTCGATTTGGAGCCTATCTTGTTAAAAGTAAGGAGTATCAAGTCATGCTCAAGCAAGCCCTAAAGCTTCGTTGCCGCTTGGAGTAAGAGAGGGAAACGCAGGAAAACCAGGATCTAGTTTCTGTGTATACAAATATAAGTAGGTCGGCACAATTATTCATACGATAGGCTTCGACTTTGCTCGGCCAGCAAGGTCTCGCTGGCTGAGCCTTCGGCTTCGCTCAGTCGAGCGCTTCGTCGAAGCCAAAACCTAAGAGCAGATCGCCAATTTAATTTAGCCCAGCTACTTATTGTTGTTAGCTGGCTTTATCCATCGGTGGAGGCATCTCCTAGAAGTGTCAGTAAGCTCAAGGATGTCTTGACTGAAGAGTATTTTCTCATCCGTTCAGGGGTTGTTATCCATAAATGGCACCCATCGTCCAACCCAGGAGGCATAACCGATGATTACGATCGCCCCGCTTGCTTCAACCGAAATGATCGGCGAAAAGCGTGTCATCTTGCATGGGCTAACTTGGCAAGCCTACCAACAGATCCTTCATGCCCTACCCCAAACCCGCGCTGCACGGCTGACCTATGATCGCGGAGTCTTAGAAATCACCATGCCCTTAGAAGATCATGAATTTTCCCTGCATCTAATTGAACTGTTTATTCGGATCCTGGTGTTTGAGATGGGCATGAAAATTAAGACGATGGGATCAACAACGATGAATCGAGAGGAACTCGATCGCGGTTCAGAACCCGATTGTGCCTACTATATTCAAAATCAACCCAAGGTCGCAGGGCGCAGGGTTGATCTCGCTACGGATCCGCCTCACGATTTGGTCGTAGAAGTAGACATTACCCATACGGATATTGATAAAAATCGTCTCTATGCTGCGATCGGGGTTCCTGAATTTTGGCGATATAACGGGCGGGATTGGCGAATCTTGCAGTTACAGGATGGAGCTTATCAAGAATGCGATCGCAGTCCTATTTTTCCTTGGGTTGAAAAAGAATTTTTATACCAATTTTTAGCACAAGCCCAACAGGATGAAATTGAAGCAGAGCGAACCTGGCGAAAATTTGTACAAGCACACCTGGCAAATTCAGTAGCGGAAGCATAGCCAATCAATTATGTCCTGATCAGTTGCCCAAGTGTTTAAGCATCTGGTTTCGGTAAGTTTACACCTGACACCTGACACCCGACACCTGATCCCTAATCCTTCTTGATTGTAGAAAAGTTCTCAAACCAGCCTCGTTTCCAGAAGAAGTAAACTAGAGCAGAGGCAATTCCACCCATAAGCAGCCAACAAGCAGGATATCCAAAGTACCACTTTAACTCCGGCATATTTAATGGAGAAGCCTCAGGATCGAAGTTCATCCCATAAACCCCCGCAATAAAGGTGAGAGGGATAAAAATTGAGGAAATTACGGTCAACAACTTCATAATTTCATTCATCTTGTTGCCGACCGAAGACAAATAGACATCCATTAAACTAGAAGCCAGTTCCCGATAGGTTTCCACCATATCTAGAACTTGAATGGCGTGGTCATAACAATCCCGTAAATAAATACGAACCTCTGCACTAATCAGGGGATTTTCATCCCGGATCAAGCTGTTGAGTGCCTCCCGTTGAGGCCAAATGGAACGACGGAGCGCCAGCAGATCCCGCTTGAGGGCATGAATTTTCTCTAGAGTCTTACGGGTAGGATTAGTAATGACTTCATCTTCTAGCTCCTCAATCTGCTCCCCGAACGCTTCTAATACCGGGAAAAATCCATCAATAATCGCATCCAAGAGGGCATAGAGCAAGTAATCGGCCTTGTGTTTGCGAATGCTGCCTTTAGAGGTGCGAATGCGGTCTCGGACTGGACTGAAGGAGTCATATTCAGGTTCTTCCTGCACTGTCAGCAGATAGTGCTGCCCCAAAATAAAACTCACTTGCTCACTCACAAAACCTGGTTCGGATTCTTTGAGGTTGACCATCCGGGCAATAATCAGCAATTGATCCTCATGCTCTTCTACCTTAGGTCGCTGAGGAACATTGACCACATCCTCTAAAACCAACGGATGTAGCTCAAACACTGCACCCATTCGCCGCAAAATATCTTCATTGCCCAGCCCTTGGACATCGACCCAAGACACAGATTCGGTATCTAGATAAGCAGCACACTCTTCAGGGGTTTCCACCTGAACCCGAACCGCGATCGCCTCGCTATAGTCAATTAACACAATCAAGGGGGGCGAAGCATCCACCTCAATACTGAGCGTTCCTGGCACACTGCCGGGTTCGTCGTAGAAGTAATCAACGAAGGACTCTTCTTCTTCATCTGCTGGACTTAACCCAGCAACTTGGGTAGGGGTTCTAACCATAGTGTTACGCGATGTGCAACTAGTTCTGGCCCCCCTTATATAAAGGGAGGTAGGGGGAGGATCTCCTCCGAATCATTCTAGAAGAGATCCCCCTCAATCCCCGCGCTATAGCGCCGCTTCGCTAGAAAAAAGGGGGGACTTAGATCTGAAAGTTGCACATCGCGTTAGTGTTCGATCTCAATACATTTGGATCTGAATCCAGGGGATTGCTTTTACCCATACCTTAATCTATTCGCCATCTCAGCACTCAGGGCAATCGCAAAGGATTGCCCCTAGCTCATCCTGAATTTCAGGAACGCTAGTAGACCTCGATGTCCATGCACCAAACCTGGTTAGGGGCATGAAACTGCCATACCCTTATCGGAAGGGTTAGCAGACTTCCGCTGACTAACGCCCTCGTCAAGGTTTGGATCTCAAGCGAACCCAATTATGCAAAGCCCATGACTTGGGCGACGGATTTAAGGTCAGGTTCAATACCGGGCTTAAAAGCGTTATTGCTGTGTTGAATGGCAGTATCCGGATCTTTCAGGCCATTGCCGGTCAAGACACACACCACCGTTGCCCCGGTGGGAACTTGGTCTTTGACCTTGAGTAACCCTGCCACAGAAGCCGCACTGGCAGGCTCACAGAAAATACCTTCTTGGGATGCCAACAACCGATAGGCATCGAGGATTTCCACATCGGTGACCGCATTGAACTGACCTTGGCTAGCCTGCTGCACGGCTACGGCTTGCTGCCAACTGGCCGGATTGCCAATGCGGATGGCGGTAGCTAGGGTTTCTGGATGGGCTACGGGCTGACCGGTGACTAGGGGGGAGGCTCCGCTGGCCTGGAATCCCATCATGCGTGGTAGTTGGGCACACCGTCCCTCTTGGTGATATTGACAGAACCCCATCCAGTAGGCGGTGATATTCCCCGCATTTCCGACGGGAATGCAGAGCCAGTCGGGGGCATTGCCTAGCACATCGACAATTTCAAAGGCACCCGTTTTTTGCCCCTCTAAGCGATAGGGGTTCACGGAGTTGACCAAGGTGATGGGATAACTTTCAGCCATTTCCCGTACAATTTCTAGGGCTTGGTCAAAATTTCCCTTAATGGCTAGTACTTCAGCACCGTAAAGCAAGGCTTGGGCAAGTTTACCCAAGGCCACATAGCCATCAGGAATCAGGACAAACGCCCGCATCCCCCCCCGGCGAGCGTAGGCTGCGGCAGCAGCAGAAGTGTTGCCAGTGCTAGCACAAATGA
>JAYKHH010000314.1:0-3659 GCA_035285265.1 Leptolyngbyaceae cyanobacterium
AGCAGGAGAGGGATAAAGAGTCTTTCAAACAGTGGATACAATTCCAACCCTGCTCTTAATGTCTTAAGATTGAGACTACAATCTTTG
This sequence comes from Leptolyngbyaceae cyanobacterium, assembly GCA_035285265.1. GTDB lineage: Bacteria > Cyanobacteriota > Cyanobacteriia > JARCMD01 > JARCMD01 > JAYKHH01. Next base: position 88 of record JAYKHH010000314.1, read on the forward strand.
GGGTTTTCCCTAAAAGCCCGAACTGTCTCCCAAGGGCAGTATCGGGAGTCGTCCCCATTCAAAAATCGTTCATGATAGACCAGTTTTTAGACACTCCGATTCATTTCAGCTTTGAGACAGTGTTGTTGCTGGTCATTTTGGTGGCATTAGAGGCAGTGTTATCTGCCGATAATGCGATCGCCCTAGCTGCCATTTGCCAGGGACTCGAAAGTGGGAAACAGCAACGCAACGCTCTCAATTTGGGCTTGGTTTTTGCTTTTATCCTACGAGTTGGGTTGATTCTCACAGCTACCTGGGTCACCAAGTTTTGGCAGTTTCAGTTAGCAGGCGCTGCCTATTTGCTGTGGCTGGTGTATCAATACTTTACATCCGAGGAGGGTGAAGACGGGCATGAACATCATGGCCCTCGATTCTCCTCTCTTTGGCAAGCGATTCCCCTGATTGCCCTCACAGACTTGGCTTTTTCTCTGGATAGCGTCACGACGGCGATCGCTATTTCCCAAGAAACCTGGCTCGTGATTACTGGTGGTTTGATTGGGGTAATTGCCCTACGGTTTATGGCAGAACTATTTATTCGGTGGTTGGATGAGTTTGTCAATTTAGAAACTGCAGGCTATTGCACCGTCGCTTTAGTGGGTCTACGATTGTTAGTTCGTGTCATCAACCCAGATTTTGTTCCCCCTGAGTGGTTGATGATTGCGATGATCGCCCTGCTATTCACCTGGGGATTTTCCCAACGGACTCAACCTCAAATTGACTCAGCCGTCAGTGAGGCAGACGTTTCAGAAGAATGATGCATCCTCATACAGAACTTCGCTTTGTGAGCGAAGCAATTGGTTATGGTGTATTTGCCACTCAACGGATTCCAAAGGGCACGATCACCTGGATACTAGATGAGTTGGATCAGAAGTTTGAAGAATCTTATCTAGTTTCCCTAAATCCATTATTTCAGGACAAACTACGGAAGTATTGCTATCGAGACAATCAAGGAAAGTACATTTTATGCTGGGACATTGCCAGGTATGTGAATCATAGCTTCAATGCGAACTGCATTAGTACACCCTACGAATTTGAGTTGGCCGCCAGAGATATCCATCCTGGTGAGGAACTGACTGATGACTACGGATGTTTGAATCTAGACCAGCCTTTTGAGTGTCTACAAGAAGTGGGTAGTTCCAGAACTAGGGTGATGCCAGAGGACATTTTAAGCTTTTATCCAGAATGGGATCGAAAAGCAGCCGATGCCATGGGGTATTTTAATCAAGTTGAACAACCTTTAAAAAGTCTTATAGATTCTAGGTTTAGGGAGCGAGTCCATGCCGTTGCCGCAGGTCAGGTACCTATGGACTCAATCTTGGCTTGTTACTATGATCGGCAGTCTATGGATCGGCAGTCTGTGAAATCTAGATGGGCATCTCCTCCTAGGTAAAAGAATATGCAAGCGAGTGCTCCAGAGTTAGCCCCACGTCGCAAGCGGAGAACCTCCCTCCTCAGATCAGTGGGTTCAGGATTATTTCTCTCAGTTCTAGGAGGCACCTTGGTAGGTTTAGGGGGAGTCTCTTTCCTGTTTTATCAGGCTCTCGCTAAACAAGCCCAGGCTGAAATTATCGCTAGCTTGCATATCAAGGCTGAGAATCTAGAGGGTAGCTTAAATACCTTTGAGTACTCTGCCAAACTGATTGCAGATGCCGCCACCACCTTGTATCAAGCGGGAGAAAAGCGGGAGAAGGTCTATGTAGACTTGATTGGTCGCTCCTTACAAACTCTTCCCCTAGGAACGGGCTTAGGGTTTGGCCAACCCCCAGAAAAGCGGTTGCTAATCCCTTCTCGTAAGTATGCTTATCCCTATGCCATTAGAAACAAGAATGGAAAAGTGATTGCCAAGGGTGGGGAATCTAAAGCTGAGGATTATACAAACAACTACTTTACAGAACCGATTGCAGCAGGTAGGGATATTTGGCTAGAGCCTATCTCGTATCTAGAGACAACGGTTTCTCCACCTAAAACCATTGTTAGCACTAGCTATTCTCTGCCATTTTATAACGACGAGAAAGACCTTTTAGGTGTACTCAGCCAAGATTTAGAACTGGGATTCTTGAGTGAGAAGTTGCGAGATGCAGTGATGAGAGAAAAGGGATATTTTCTGCTGGTAAGTGCCAAGGGGAATTTGATTGCTTATCCTCCTAATCCACAATTAGCCCTCAATTTAAAGCCTTTTTATGAGATTAATAATTATGTATCACTTTGGCAAGAAATTCAGCTTAACTTAAAGGCAAATACTCAGAGAAAAAATGCTGGTAGCGGCATTGTGGCTTGGAAAGATGCGACAGGCCATAGGGAATTCTGGGCGTATCGAAAAATTGCCAATAATAACTGGGTGTTGTTGGCTTCGGTACCAGAATCCGTCGTCCTTGGCCCTGTCTTACTCTTTACAGTTGGTGGAACTTTGGGTGCGGCCTTAGGAGCATCTATGGTGTTAGCAATCGTCGTGGCACTATTTGTGAGGCATCTCAACAAGCGCCTGCAACCCATTATGAATGAATGTAATCTTTTGGCTGGGGCAAATGCTAAAAGTGAAGAACTCATGAGTCGGGAAGATGAGTTGGGGCAACTGACGATCTCCTTTTATAACTTGCTGGGGCAGGTGACAGTCAATGAGAAACGGCTTAGAAAGGAAATGGCTCGTTCTGCCCAGGCATTTCAGGCATTGCAACAGGCCCAAACTCAACTGATCCAAACTGAAAAAATGTCCGGTCTGGGTCAATTAGTTGCGGGGGTAGCCCATGAGATTAATAATCCAATTAATTTCATCTATGGGAACCTACCTCACACTAGCCGTTACCTTCAGGATCTTTTGGATCTTCTTCATCTTTACGAGCAGAAATATCCTCAGGGTGATCCAGAGATTGAAGCTTTCAAGGATGAGATTGACCTGGAATTTCTCGTCAGTGATCTGCAGAAAATCCTGAGTTCGATGAATGTCGGGGCAGACCGAATTCGAGAAATTGTGTTGTCCTTGCGTAACTTTTCTCGACTGGACGAGGCGGAAATGAAGCAGGTCGATATCCATGAAGGCATTGACAGTACGCTGCTGATTCTGCAGAGTCGCTTGAAAACAACCTCATCCCAAGCCGGGGTGGAGGTGATTAAGGAGTACGGAAGATTGCCCTTGGTTGAGTGCTATGCCGGACAACTCAACCAGGTATTCATGAATATCCTGAGTAATGCGATTGATGCGTTGGAGAATACAACAACCCAACCAGATAAATTAAGTCCTGCGTCGAGTCCTGTATTGGAAACTGCTAGCGATCGCCCTCCTGCAGGCACGATTACGATTCGGACTGAGGTAGCCTTCCCAACTCATCGCGTCGTAATTCGGATTCAAGATAATGGGCCAGGAATTCCACCGGAGTATCAAAGTAAGTTGTTTGACCCCTTCTTTACGACCAAACCCGTCGGCAAAGGAACGGGCTTAGGGCTTTCCATCTGCTACAAGATTATTGTTGAAAAGCACAATGGCAGCCTCAAGTGTATTTCAGAACCGGGAAAAGGCACCGAGTTCCGGATTGAAA
>JAYKHH010000315.1:0-4438 GCA_035285265.1 Leptolyngbyaceae cyanobacterium
TAGGGCATTTGCTTCTGCCTGATCGGCCCAGAGCGCTCCCCAGTGCATGGGGATAAACACCGTCCCAGGACAAATGGCCTTGGTTACCATGACTGGAAATCTGGAAAACCCACGACGCGATCGCACCTCTACCCAATCCTGATCTTGCACTCCCAAATCCTGGGCATCACGGGGATGAATTTCAATAAACGGGCTGGGATGCATTTGGCGAATCTTCTCGGTTCGTCCGGTTCGGGTTTGGGTATGCCAGTGACCGTAGAGTCTCCCGGTTGTCAGCACGTAGGGATAGGCCGGATCGGGGGGTTCTGCTAGACCCCGTGAGTGATGGCCTGCAAACCGGGCACGACCGTCGGGGGTAGGGAAGTGCAGGTCTGTGTAGAGACGGGCGGGGTCGATTTTGGATACTTCGGCTTCGCTCAGTACAGGTTTTGGATTTTGGATGCTTCGACTCCGCTCAGCACAAGTTTTGGATTGGGTTGCCAAGCTAAGGGATTCTGAATGTCTAGAATCAGGGCAGGGCCATTGGAGGGGGCCTTCGGTTTTGAGGCGATCGTGGGTGATGCCGGTCATGTCGCAGAGGCGATCGCGGGTGAGTTGCACAAATTCTGCGTGGACTTCTGCGGAGGTTTGGAAGGAAAATTGTTCCGCAAACCCTAGACGACGACCGACTTCTGCAAAGATTGCCCAATCTTCCCGTGCTTCTCCTTGAGGGGCTTGGAATCTGGGACAGAGGGTGACGCGGCGTTCGGAGTTGGTCATTGTGCCCGTTTTTTCGCTCCACTGGGTAGCCGGGAGCAGGATATGGGCGTAGGCGGTGGTTTCTGTAGGGTAATAGGCTTCTTGGTAAATCGTAAAGGGGGATTTGAGGAGAGCCGCTTTGGTGCGTTCTAGATCCGGCATACTCACGACGGGATTGGTGGCAGCAATCCACAGCAAACCAACCTCTCCAGTTTCTAAGCCTGTGATCATTTCCCAACACGTACGTCCGCGATCGCCCGCAATCTGTCCGGGCGGCAATCCCCAAAACTGCTCAACTTCCGCTCGGTGTTGAGGATTGGTAACGGAACGATACCCAGGGAGTAGATGGCACAGCCCCCCCGCCTCTCTACCTCCCATCGCATTCGGTTGCCCCGTTAGGGAAAATGGCCCTGCGCCGGGTTTACCAATTTGAGCCGTCATCAAGTGCAGGTTAATTAAAGATTGGACTTTGCCAGTGCCCTCGCTGGATTGATTGATCCCCATCGACCAAAGGGAAAGAACTCGTTTGGATTCACCCCAATAATGCGCCGCCGTTTCCAGATCGCTGACTGAAATTCCACACCGCTGCGCGACTACATGGGGTGGGTAATGCTGAATAACCTCTACCAAGCTAGGGAAGTGAGCCGTACATTCATCAATAAAGATGGCATCGTAGGATTCCCAATGCAGAAGCAGGTGAGCAATGCCGTTGAGTAGATCAATATCGGTACCGGGGTTAATGGCGAGGTGGAGGTCTGCAACCTCTGCGGTCGGAGTACGACGGGGATCAACCACAATCATTTTGACGTGGGGATTTTGTTTGTGGTGTTTCCGCAGGCGATTGAAGACAATGGGGTGGCACTCAGCGGTATTGGTGCCAATTAGAAAAGCACAATCCGTTAATTCCAAATCGTCATAGCAGCAGGGCGGGCCATCGGAACCCAAGCTTTGCATGTAACCCGATACCGCAGAGGACATACACAGGCGGGAGTTGGCATCAAAATTGTTGGTGCCCAGGCATCCTTTCATTAACTTCTGAGCAGTGTAGTAATCCTCCGTGGCAAACTGACCTGAACCGTACATGCAGAGAGCATCGACCCCCTGGCTATCCCGAACGGTTTGAATCCGGCGCACAATGCGGTCTAAGGCATCGTCCCAAGTGGTGGGCTGGAAAGGCTGATCTAACGCATCTCGCACCATGGGGTAGAGCAAGCGATCTTTATCAATCGACTCTGCAATCGTGGCCCCCTTAACACAGACCATACCCTGACTAGAGGGATGGCTGCGATCGCCCCGAATTTTCCAAGGCGATTTCCCCTGAACTTCTAGCTGGGTGGTTCGGTTAGAGGGAGCAGGGGGCAGTGCCTCCAAACCGCAGCCCACGCCACAGTAGGGGCAAAGTGTCTTAATACTTTCCACACGGATTAACTCTGAATTGATAGAAATATCTGCTAAGGGTAGGAAGATAACCTATCCCTACGCTGGATCACGGTTTTACGGTTTACGGTTTTACTAAAGATGCGATCGCACTCCCGATTTAAGTATCGTCGTGAGCAAAGCGATGGTAGAGGAAATCTAACGCCTGGTTCCGCAGTTCATAATATTGGGGATCTTCCATTAGGCGGGCACGCTCACGGGGGCGCTCAAAAGGAATCTGCAAAATATCCCCGATTGTAGCCGCAGGGCCGTTGGTCATCATGACCACCCGATCGCCTAGCAGCAAGGCTTCATCAATATCGTGGGTAATCATTAACACCGTCACCCGATGCTCCGTCCAAATTTTGAGCAGTTCTTCCTGAAGTTCTTCACGGGTAATGGGGTCTAGGGCACCAAAGGGTTCATCTAAAATCAATACCTGAGGGCGTAGGGCTAGAGCACGGGCAATACAGACTCGCTGCTTCATCCCGCCCGACAATTCCTTGGGTTTTTTGTTCCCTGCATCAGATAAACCAACTAGCGCCAAATGCTCTCGGACAATCTTTACTTTCTCGGCCTTAGGTTTTTCTGGCCAAACCGAATCAATGCCCAAATAAATATTCTCAAAGGCTGTCATCCAGGGCAGGAGGGAGTAGTTCTGGAACACCACCATCCGGTCTGGCCCCGGTTGAGTAATGCGCTTGGTTTGTAAGCGCACTTCTCCCGTTGTGGGCTTCCGAAATCCCGCCACCATATCGAGCAAGGTAGACTTGCCACACCCTGAATGACCAATTAAACAGACAAACTCACCCTCATAGATGGTTAAGTTAATGTCTTGGAGGACGGTATACGGCTCCGTTGGGGTGGGATAAACCTTGGAGATATCCTCAATGACTAGAAATGGGTCACGATTGATCATCTGGATAGGTTGAGTGGAGAGCGTGTTAAGCATGGGCAGGACTAGCTAGGGTCTAAGAACTAATTAGAAATTTAGATGTGGTTCTTTATTCTTGCCCCCCTTAAAAAGGGGGGAGTAGCGGTCAGGGGGAGATCCTAAGGAACTAAGCACAATTCTTCAATGCGAATCTCCCGCTTAATTTCTAAGCTGTTGAGATACTTAATCGGATCATCGGGGTTGAAGATCGTGCCATCTGCCAAATGCACGGGGCCGCGATCGCGCCCAATATCCAGCAACTCCAATTCACGGGCTGCTTGCCCAAAGACATCGGGACGACGGGTACGTTCAATAATGTCTAGCCAATTGCGCGGAAAGGCAGTAATCCCCCATCGAGCCAACTGAGTCATCACCCATAGCCCCTCGACGGGATCTGGGTAGTTGGTTTTATTGATGTAGAACTGGTTGTAATTGAAGATTTGTTCTGGCTCTTGTCCCATGCCGCGATCGAAGGGATCGATGAAACCCATCCGTGTATACGCTGGATCGGAACCCACATATTCAGGACGGCAGAGGAGTTCTAAAATTTCCTCGCGGTTGCGGCGATCGTCGCAGTATTCGCAGGCTTCTAGGAGGGCTTTTACTAATGCTAGGTGAGTCTGGGGGTGCTGATTTGCCCAATCTTCTCGCACACCTAACACTTTTTCGACGTGCCCAGCCCAGATATCCATGTCGGTAGCAATGACGAAACCGAGTCCTTCATAGACAGCACGAGCATTCCAAGGTTCTCCTGCACAGTAGCCATCGATATTCCCTGCCTTCAGATTTGCCACCATCTGCGCGGGAGGGATTACCGTAATATTGACATCCCGATCTGGGTCAATCCCCCCGGAGGCGAGCCAGTAGCGCAGCATGAGGTTGTGCATGGATGCGGGGTGAACCACACCCAAGGTATGCACCTTATCGGGAGTTTTGGCGATCGCAGCCTTGAAGTCTGCCAGGGTCCGAACACCTTGGTCATACAGGTGCTTATTTAAAGTAATGGCGTTGCCATTGCGAGACATGGTGAGCGCACTCACAATTGGGAACGGAGCTTGATCGCCCACCCCTAGGGTCATGGCGATGGGCATGCCTCCTACCATTTGAGCGGCATCTAAGCGCCCCGACCTCATGCCTTCCGCGATCGCCTTCCAACTCGGTTCCCGATTCAGTACCACCTGATCGAGGCCATATTTTTGGAAGAGTCCTTTTTCCTGGGCAACGGCGATGGGGGCACAATCAGTCAGGGGAATGAATCCCAGTTCCAAGTTGACCTTTTCTAGGCCATTCCGAGCGATCGCCACCGATTGTTGAAGTTTGAATTTCTTAGCCCGTTTTTGCTGTTGCAGG
>JAYKHH010000316.1:0-6215 GCA_035285265.1 Leptolyngbyaceae cyanobacterium
AGCAAACCATTGTGGGTCGGCATGGAGGCTTTGCTGACAAGGTTCGTGCCCATGAGGAATGGGTTATCCCGCTCCCAGAAGACATTGATGCATCCAAAGCAGGGCCTTTGTTTTGTGGCGGAATTACCGTATTTAACCCGATCGTCGAATTTGATGTGAAATCTACCGATCGGGTGGGGGTGATTGGCATTGGGGGACTGGGTCACATGGCGCTCCGCTTTCTAAGCGCCTGGGGATGCGATGTGACTGCTTTTTCGACGAATTCCAGCAAGGAAGCCGAAGCCAGAGAATTTGGGGCGCATCATTTTGTCAATTCCCGTGATGCTGAGGCACTCGCGGAGGTGGCAAGCTCCTTTGATATGATTCTCTCCACCGTCAATGTCGATCTGGATTGGGGAAGCTATATTGCGGCTCTGCGTCCGAAGGGGCGGTTACACTTCGTTGGGGTAGTACCAAATGCAGTTCAAGCCTACGCATTTTCCTTAATTGCTGGACAAAAAAACCTATCGGGTAGTCCCTTGGGTAGTCCTGTCACTACTGCTAGAATGCTGAATTTTGCCGTTCGTCATGGGATTGAACCGGTCACAGAAACCTTTGACTTCCATCAGGTGAACGAAGCCTTGGAACATTTAGAGACCGGGAAGGCAAGATATCGGATTGTTTTGAAGCATTAAACCCTTTATCAGCAGGGGTAGCGTTTAAACTGATGATTAATGGGGGTTCGGCAATCCCATTGCTAGACCCGGAAGGTTTTGGTTGCCTGGAATCAGGAATTCTACCCCGCGTTGAGGGTGATCGGTAGTTCAGGTGCCCCGCAGATCAAAAAGGTAGGTAAATGATGGTTCAAGCCTTACTGAAGACTCAACCCGTAACCTTTGAGAAGTTTGCCCAATGGAAACCAGAGAATCGGCGCTATGAACTGCATGATGGGGTGATTATTGAGATTTCACAACCCCTAGGAGGACATGAAGAAGTTAAAGGCTTTTTAACGACAGCTTTAGTGGTTGAGTGTAGCCGATTAAATTTGCCCTACTTTATGCCGAATCAAGCACTGGTCAAACCACCGGATCGTGAATCGGCTTATTTACCCGATGTTCTACTACTGAACCGTCCCAACTTGGTCAATGAACCCTTGTGGAAGCAGGCATCTACAGTGACTCAGGGTGCCTCAGTCCCCTTGGTGATTGAAGTGGTCAGCACCAATTGGCGGGTTGATTACTTGACCAAGGTTAAAGATTATGAAGAAATCGGTATTCCTGAATATTGGATTGTTGATTACTTGGGTTTAGGGGGTAGCCGATTTATTGGGAGTCCTAAACAACCCACTCTTTTTGTTTACGAACTGATCGATGGAGAATACCAAGTGAGTCAGTTCACAGACAATGACCGGATTGGATCGCCAACGTTCCCAGAGCTAAACTTAACCGCCAACCAGATTTTCAAGGCGGGTGTTTAGGGTGAGGACTGACGCGGTTGGGGATTTTGGGCGGGCTGTCACCCCTCCAAAATCCCCAAAACCCTATGAATTCGTGGCAATTGCGTCAGACCTATAGGTGAATGAATTTTTGGGTAGCTCAGTTTTTGCAGGGTCAGCTTATACTAGGATTAGTTAAAAGTTTACGCAACTTAACATCCCCACCTGCTCTCCACCGGAACTTTGCATGAAATGCATTATTAATCGCCGTGCTCAGTTTTCTGCTAGCCATCGGTACTGGCTGCCAGAGTTAAGTGACGCAGAAAATATTACCCGATTTGGGCCTTGTGTGCGATCGCCGGGGCATGGTCACAACTATGTGATTTATGTGTCTATGGAAGGTGAGCTAGATGAGTATGGCATGGTGCTGAACCTGTCTGATGTGAAGCATGTGATCAAGCGGGAAGTCACCAGCCAACTGGATTTTTCCTACCTCAACGAAGCTTGGTCAGAGTTTCAGCAGACCCTGCCGACCACAGAAAATATTGCACGGGTAATTTGGCAGCGCTTAGCTCCTTACCTGCCGCTGGTTCGCATTCAACTGTTTGAACATCCTGAACTCTGGGCTGACTACGAAGGAAACGGAATGGAAGCTTATCTGACGATTAGTACTCACTTTAGCGCCGCCCATCGGCTGGCTCGTCCTGACCTCAGTTACGAGACAAACTGCGAGATTTATGGCAAATGCGCCCGTCCCAATGGACATGGGCACAACTACCATTTAGAAGTCACCATTCAAGGTGAAATCGATCCACGAACTGGCATGATTGCCGACCTGGTGGCCTTCCAAAAAGCAGTGGATGATTACGTGGTGGAACCCTTCGACCATACCTTTTTGAATAAAGACATCCCTTACTTTGCTGAAGTCGTGCCCACGGCAGAAAATATTGCCGTTCATATCCGGGACTTGCTGCAATCACCGATTCGGCAAATTGGGGCGAAGCTCCATAAGGTGAAGCTGATTGAAAGCCCAAATAATTCTTGCGAAGTTTATTGCTCAGAATTGCCCCCAGAAAACGTCTCAGCTCAGCAACAAACCCCTGTTTTGATGAAGGCTTAACCGCTGACAATTGCAATTAATAACAATTTCTTGCCAGTTCTTGGAAGCTATAACAAGGGTGATAGATTAGGGGGTGCCCTAGCGATGCAACGCTAGCAGTATCCCCCTAAATCCCATGACACCCACCCCCGTATTAGAAGCTCTGCCTACCATTCCTGAACTCATTGATGGATTGCCCAATATTTCCGGTTGGGAAACGACGGTTCAGGCAATTGTGCAACAGGATCAACCTGTGTTTTTACCGACCACCAATATTCGTTGGTCTGAAGTAACTGCAGGTTTTGCGATCGCCCTCCACATGCACCAACCCACCATCCCCGCAGGTGCTCAGGGAGAGTTGATCAGCAACCTGCAATACATGTTTGAGCATCCCTACGAAGGGGATAACCACAACGCAGGCCCCTTTGCTTACTGCTATAGCCGCATCGGCGACTTCATCCCCGAACTCGTTGCTCAGGGTTGCAACCCCCGTGTCATGCTGGACTACTCTGGCAATCTGCTGTGGGGATTGCAGCAAATGGGGCGCACTGACATCCTCAACAATCTGCGGCGTGTCACCTGTGATCCTACTTATCAGCCCTACGTAGAATGGCTGGGTACCCTGTGGAGCCACGCGGTCGTTCCCTCCACCCCGATCGCAGATCTAAAACTGCATATTCAAGCTTGGCAACACCACTTTGCATCCATCTTTGGTTGGCAAGCCCTGGGTCGGGTTAAGGGCTTCTCTCCCCCGGAGATGCATTTACCGAACCATCCTGATACCCTGTATGAATTTATTAAAGTTCTGAAAACCTGTGGGTATCGCTGGCTCTTGGTTCAAGAACACACCGTTGAAACCTTATCCGGTCAACCCCTAGCCTTTAAACATCTGCCCCATCGTTTGGTTGCCCGCAATTCCCAGGGTGAAACGATCAGCATTACGGCCCTGATTAAAACCCAAGGCTCCGATACAAAACTGGTAGCCCAGATGCAGCCCTACTATGAGGCGAAAACCTTAGGACGGCAACAACTGGGTTCAGTTTCCGTACCCCCACTGGTCACCCAAATTGGCGATGGTGAGAATGGGGGAGTGATGATGAATGAATTTCCGGGGGGGTTCAAGCAAGCCTGGTATGAAATGGCACGACAAGATGGGGGCACCTCTGGCATTGTCGGCTTAAATGGCACGGAATACTTGGAACTGCTGGAAGCGTCAGGTTGTCAGCCAGAGGACTATCCAACCTGTCAGGCCGTGGGACAAGCTCAACTCTGGCAACGAGTTTCCCCTGAAACAGCAACCCCCGAAGCTGTCACGGCTGCCATTCAACTTATTAAGGAAGAAAATCCGCAATTCCACATGAATGGAGCTTCGTGGACCAACCATATGAGTTGGGTGCAAGGTTACGAAAATGTGTTGGAGCCCATGGAGCAGTTGAGCTTTCTATTCCATCAATATGAAAAGTCACTGTTAAAAGCACAACCAGAATTTGACGACCTAAAACTAGGGAATCGCTTAGCTCTCAATCCCCCATTGCCAGAAAGCATTACTCGCAGCTCTAGCTACCGTAAGGCTTTGCTGCACAACCTCTTGCTTCAGACCAGTTGTTTTCGTTACTGGGGGCAAGGTACGTGGACTGACTATGCTCGCGAAATTTATCACCGTGCCAAGACGCTAATGTAGGGTGAATCACCGAAAAATTGATGATTTCTTCATGAAACTCACAGGGGAATCTTGCTTTGCAAACACGAATCCTGTGTTAGGCTGATCATCGAGAATTGAATTCGGCTGCAGTGTTTGTTTCAGGTTATCCACAGGCGTCTCTCCGGATCTCATCTCTACATCATTTAAATTCTGGAGATTTTCCATGTCGATTTATGTAGGCAACCTATCCTACGAAGTTACGCAAGACGATCTAAGCACCGTCTTTGCAGAGTACGGAACTGTTAAGCGTGTTCAGTTGCCCACTGACCGTGAAACAGGCCGTATGCGTGGTTTTGGATTTGTGGAAATGGAAACGGACGCTGAGGAAACTGCTGCCATTGAGGCTTTGAACGGCGCTGAGTGGATGGGTCGTGAACTCAAAGTCAATAAAGCCAAGCCCCGTGAAGAGAAGCCACGGTCTGGTGGTGGTAACTGGGGTGGCAACAACCGCGATCGCGGTGGCTATGGTGGTGCTTCTCGCGGTCGTTACTAAACTTTGAAGCCAAAGCAAGGATTCACGTTCGCGGGCTAGGTAAGTTCTAGTGACATCGTTCCTTAGCAATTTACTGACTCCATCATTAATCCTGTATCAAATCTAGTAGGGGTAAAGGTTCCGTAATCCGCTCATCCGTAGGAGCATTCAGCTAGCTGATAGAGTTTTTACCAACGGTTTATTGAACTTAAATATCAGGGTAGGGAGTCGGCAATGCCTTGCACTCCCTACCCTGATGTTTTCCCAAGTCGATTTTTACAGGTAATCTAGTTCAGAACTTACGCAGGTTGGGGATCGTTGAAGCGCTTCAACGATCCCCAACAACCTTACTAATTCGTAGTGACTGCGTAAATTCCATCGTTATTGGTTCAAGGTTTAGGAGGATACCCGATGACCCAAGTAGTTCTGGGTGAAAATGAAGGAATTGAGTCAGCCTTGCGTCGATTCAAACGTCAAGTTTCTAAAGCAGGAATTTTCGCAGATATTAAGCGCAATCGCCACTTTGAAACTCCGATTGAAAAACGCAAGCGTAAAGCGATCGCTAAACGGCGTAAGCGTCGATTTGGATAGTTTTTATTTGGATAGTTGTATTTAAAGTGGTTGTATTAGTCTGGCTAACCGAGGGACGCTGTGGAAACCGTCACAACACCTCCAAAGATTGAGCATCTTTTTTAAGACACTAGTAGTAGCGTTTAACTATCCCTGCCCTGCCATATTCTTGTGGTGGGGCAATTTTGTTGTCATGGGCATACTCAGCCAGAAAAGTTGCTGATTTAACATAAATTCGATAGCCCTTTCATCAAACTGACGTTGATTTAGTATTTTTTCTTGCCAGATATCCCAAAAAATGGGTGTAAATCTTACTTAGGAAGAAGTTTATACTCCAAAATCAAAGGATTGCCATAGCATACTGTAAGTTATAAGCGATTCATTGGTTACACAGTAATATACTCAGTCATAGTGAGTTACCTGCAACTGTTCAAGAGGTTTGAAGTTGATGAAGCGGAGTCTGATGAGAAAGAAATTAACCTGTCAAGCTATCCTAACGGGTTGGCTAGCAGCTTCCAGTTCAGTAAGCTGGCTAATCCTTACCTGGTGCTGGATTCCAGTTGCCCATGGACAGACCCATGCTACTAGCTTGGTCAGGGTGGTTGCCCAGGCAACTCCCGGCATTAGTCGAGCAACCCTGAAGTTGGGTAGCCAGGGGGCTGATGTGTCTGAGCTACAAGGCGTGCTGAAGTTGCTAGGTTACTTCTCTGGAACCGTAGATGGAACCTTTGGTGCCGAGACTGCAACCGCCGTAGCTGGATTTCAAAAAGCTGTGGGTCTAGAACCTGATGGGGTGGTCGGTCCTGGTACCTGGGCACGGTTGTTTCCAGCACCGACCTCTAACACCCCTGTTCCTACCCCATCTCCTAAGCCAGTTGTTACTACGGCGAAACCGACTCCTAAGCCCAGTCCTAGACCTGTGACTACTCCTACAACTCCTACTCCAGCTACAACCCCA
>JAYKHH010000317.1:0-5741 GCA_035285265.1 Leptolyngbyaceae cyanobacterium
CTCAACCGGGTGCCGGGAACCTGGAGATCGTAGCGGTGAGGTCGCCAAGTCGGGCTGCGATCACACAAAATTGCCAAACTACTCGCCAACCGATGAAACCGATCAAAAATCTGCAAAATATAGACTAGCATCCGCTCTTCAAACATTTTCAGAAAAACAAAGCGTGTAGGATTGCTGGTGAGGTGTGACAACCCTGGGCTAATAGGTAGAATATGGGACAGCAGGTAAACGTCTGCCCTGCGGGAGGATTTTATGGTAGATGAGCTGAGATCAGCATTAGAGTTGGCTACAGAAGAAGAGTTGCAGGAATTAACAGAAATTTTATTTCGTCGCCAGTTCAACCCGATTGATTACCTTGCTGCCCCTGCCCCTATTGACGTACAAAGTCAGAGCCGTGAAGCATGGTTAGATGCGATCGAAGATCGATTTCGGTTTCTGGCTGCCGATGGGTTGACCGTTCTGCGAGGACAATCTAAACAGGTTACCTATCGTCAATCTCTGATTCAAGTGTGTCGCCACCTAAAAATCCCCTACTCTGTAGACTTTTCTACCTCAGAATTAGAGGCCGAAGTTTTTCTCAGCTTGTTGAACCGGACTTGGAAGCAATTACCTACCTCAGAAAAGGGAGCTTTGACGGTGCGGGTAAAAGGCGCATTGGCTGACTCTAAGCTGACAGAACAATTACCTGCGTCCTTGCAAAAAGACCCCATTGCCCTATTTCTCAAAGGTGGAACCGCCCTAGCGGTCAGTGCAGTCCTGCGTCCAGTATTACTCCAGTTGATTGCTCGTCAGTTTGCAGTTCACTTTGCCACCTATCAGGTTGCCCGTGCCGCCGTTGTCAAAGGGGGAACCGTGGCAGCCGCGCAGTTTCAGAATTATCTAGCCCTGCAAACTGCTGGGCGAGGAATGGCCGTAAACGCAGCTCGTTACGGGGCAGTGCGAAGCGTGTTTGCCTTTTTAGGCCCTGCTTTGTGGACTTGGTTTTTGGCAGACTTGGGATGGCGCGCGATTTCCACCAACTATGGGCGAGTGATCCCGATTGTGTTTGCCTTAGCTCAGATCCGTTTAACACGCACGGCGTGCTTTGAGCTAGCTTGAACCCCCTGTCCTACCCCCTACTCCTCCTCCAAAAACACCCAGATCCCAACCTCCGCAGCCACTGGAATTGGGTGCAGGCTGGTGTGCTGATTTTGCCCTTCAGTCCCTTACTAGCAGCCATCTCCTTCCTGGTAACGGCCTTAGTGATTTGTCAACGACAATTTAATCGCCTCTGCCGTCAACCGCTGAATTGGGGTTTCGCGATCTTAAGTATGGGGCTGATCCTGACAGCCTTGGTATCTATTGATCCAAGTGCGTCCTTGTTAGGTTTGTTTAACTTTATCCCGCTATTTCTGGTCATCGTTGCCCTAAGCACGCTGCTCCAAACCACTGCTCAACTCCGACAGGCCGCTTGGCTACTCGTACTGGGGGCAATCCCCGTGGTTGTAATGGGTCTTGGGCAACTCTTTTGGGGCTGGTCACGGTCTACGAGTGTACTCTCGATTGTGTTGGACGGGCAGATTGCGCCAGGGGGTTCTCCTGTCGGGCGGATGGCTTCAATTTTTGGCTATGCAACGTTTTTGGCCAGCTACCTGACGATGGTATTCCCCCTTGCGATCGCCCTATGGCTGGAATCTATTTTAGAAATCCGCAGACAAAAGCCAGATCTACTGGCTGGGTGGAAGACGGGATTTTTGAGTTTGGCAGTGGTGGGAATCGCGATCGCCCTCCTCCTCACCGACTCTCGCAATGCCTGGGCTATAGGTGCCCTCGTTTGTCTAGCCTTTGCTCTCTACCAAAGCTGGTATTGGCTGGTTGGCTTGGTGGGTGTAATCACTAGTACTATTGCGGGGGCATCCTTTGGCCCACCTCCCCTAAAGACCTGGCTGCGCGTCATCGTCCCCGCTTTTCTATGGGAACGACTCTCGGATGAGAAGCTGGCTGCCAGTCGTCCGATTGCAGAGTTACGCCGAACTCAGTGGGAATTTGCCTGGTCTTTGACCCAACAACGCCCTTGGACGGGTTGGGGACTCCGAAGTTTTTCTACCCTGTACGAAGCCAAAATGGATTTTTGGGTGGGGCATCCCCATAATTTACTGCTGATGTTTACCTCAGAAACCGGAATTCCTGCCACCCTGTTATTGGTGGGTTTGGTAGGCTGGGTCGTCTTTCAAGGGGTATTGGGATTGCTACGATGGTCTACAACCAAGCGGTTCCAGGGTGGCTGGGAGTGGCAACAGGATAAACTGATTTTTTTCAGTTATCTGGTGGCTTTTATGGGCTGTACACTCTTTAGTTTGTTAGATATCCCGCTGTTTGATTTTCGGAGCAATTTTCTAGGATGGTTTCTGCTGGCAGGGATTTATGGGGTATCGTGCAAATTGCCCAACGCTAACCGCTAGAGCTAGCCTCCAACCATTCCATGAGACAGCTCAAACCGACTAAGATTGAACCGTGCGTTCATTGTTGATGCCCGTGACTGCTTCGACTTTACCGACCATCAAGTTTTTAAAGCAACCGACTTCTAGCCAATGGGTAGATCAAGCGATCACTAACCTGGATAAGGTTTTGCTGGATCACTCCCACTGCGAGAAAAAAGCTGCGGGTGTGGCGTTGAATTTAATCTTCCGCTACCCATCCCATACCAAGCTGGTGCGAATGTTGACGGCGATCGCCCAAGAAGAACTAGCCCACTTTGACCAAGTCAACCAATTTTTAGAAGATCGAGGGGTAGCCATCGGGTTGCTTTCCGCTCCTCCCTACGGGGCTGGACTCAAAGCTCAAATTCGCTCCGGAGAACCCCATCGTCTGCTGGATTCCCTTTTGATTTCTGGCTTAATTGAAGCCCGTAGCCATGAACGCTTGGGCTTATTAGCCAACCACTGTCCAGATCCAGTGTTAGCCCAGTTCTACCGGGGTTTGATGGCATCCGAAGCCCGTCACTACGGTATGTATTGGGTCTTAGCAACCACCTACTTTGAGCCCTCAGGGGTCATAGAGCGGTTAGAAGCCTTAGCGATCGTCGAAAGTGAGTTGCTAGCCACCCTCCACCCTGAACCCCGAATGCACAGCTAAGGGACGTGCGGTAGGAACAAAATTCTGCACCCCGTCATGGCTTTAGATTTTGATAGCCTGTCAATCATGAATTGACAGACTACCAGGGATTAATGAGTGGCGATCGCGATATTGCCATCGCGGATTTCAAAATTCAGCTTATGAATCTCCTGCCATTTTTTGATAATGGCCGACTCTCCCGGACGGTTAGCGTCATCGATAACTACCATGAAGGGATCGTTCAGTTGGGGTAAAAAATAGGGCAAAGCTGGATAACGGGAATATTGAATAGACTCTCGATAGGCTGGCGGCCCATCTACCAGCAACAGATCAATTTTTATATCCTTAGGTAGTTTTTGACTAATAGATTCAAGGTCATACCATAAGGCATCATCAAGGGCCAAATCTGTAGATTTTAAAGGGGCATAAATCAAGGTAACGATGGACGTTAATCCTTCCTGAATTAACTGCTGCTGCACCCAATTAAACCAAGCTTGATCATGTTCAATCGAGTAAAGATGGCTGACAGTTCCCAGTTGCTTGAGCAATCTAGCAATATAAAACGTGGAAATGCCTGAACCACACTCTACAATGAGCGATCGCTGGTTCAGCACAATATCATTAATAATCTGCACCAATGCCCTTGGAGCCATGGCGTAGCCACTCCAAGGCAAATAGTGGGTCGATAACGGCGCTAAGTAGTTAATAGCGAGAATGTCTTGCTGACAGGCCAGCAGATCCTGGAGGGGATCAACTAAAGGATCGGTTGGATTCACGGCTTTGGAGGGAGATAACAAGCTTCAGATAAAACCATAAACCGGGTGCATCTCAATTTTGTACCCCTTCTCTTAAATTCATCTACCAAAAGGTGAAAATTTAGATCAGGGATCCTCCCACTTTAGAGGGTTTTTGAAAAGTTCTCTTGGGTCAAGATGAAGGCTGGTCAGTGGGATCACCTTCAACGACTGAATACACTTTCTGGGTCTCTGGGGATGGGCTGCGCTCCATCCTGTGACATCACGCTCCCCCTTTCAAACACCCTCTTAGTCAGTCTCAATGAGGACTGTCACTGCAGCAACGGCAATCAGCATTTCGTCATTTTTATCGTTGAGGGAGGCGATCGCTCGTCCTTGAACGACCATGCCTCCACTCTCCACAGTCAAGGTTTTGCGGCCAAAGGGTAAAACGGCAAGCACTTCAGCTTCTCGGACTTGTTCGGGGTAAGGGACGGACACTTGAACTTCGACGATCATTTGGTTGGGGTCGGTTAGCCCCGCTACTTCCCAGACTCCGGGTAAGGCATTGTGGGCGATCGCATTGCGGACAGCTCGTGCGGCAGCAACGGTAGGTTCTTGACCGTGCTGGTCAATGCCCATCCCCATCTCAATAATCAAGCGCTTACGAACCATTGGCTTTTGTCCCTTCCTCTAACAGGATCATCTCCTACCATACCTTTCTGATCCACTGAGCGGGTCACTGCCTCGCGATCGCACCTTGCTCAACGTGAATTCGATAGCCCGATTGTGTGTGCGCGAAGTGAAAACTCCCAAAACACCCTTTCGCCGAACTGACGTTGCTCAGGTGAACCGGAAGACCTTACGGGAAGTATTGTCTTGTCTTGCATGTCTTGTTTCGCACTGTAAATCGTCGGGAAGTCTTTAGCCCAAGGGTCGTGCCTCCTTTTTTCTGCCACCTGTCGATATTCCCGAACTGGAAGGGCTAGAAATGGCATTACAGCGGGAGTATGGCTCAGCAGTCACCCTCATTGCTGTTCCCCACCCTCCACTGATTACTAAACAATGCCGCAACCCTGCGAACTTTGTCAGAGAGATGCCTGCTCTCACTGAACACCACCTGATTCCTCGTCAAAAGACGAAACGCAAGGGTCTTGGCCCCAGCCCCACGATTCAAATTTGTTCTGCCTGCCATCGACAAATCCATAGGCTCTACAACAACTCCCATCTGGCACTGCACCTGAATACTTTGGAGAAGCTCAGGCAAGACCCACAGCTACAAAAATTCCTCTCCTGGGTTCACAAGCAAGACCCGAATAGGCGGGTGAAGATAGATCGAAAGCGTTGACTCCTGCCTGAAGCCGTTAAAATTAGTTCTAGATTGGCAATCTGTCGCAGGTGAACTGGAGTGGTGAGTTTCGCAGCTTCAGTTCACCCAATTGTGATTGAGAACCAGTGATAAGACGGCGCAATATGAATCAGCAGTTGCCCCAGTTCATTCATCATTGTGGCGATCGCTTGCAGTCAGTTGAGGGAATTGTGGCGATCGCTTTGGGGGGTTCGAGGGCGAGAGGCAACCATACACCAAAGTCATGGCTTTACGCTTTGCCCTCCGGACTATCAGCAACGGGTTGAGTCAGTGTTTGCGTCATTGGCGGCTGATGCAGAATCGATCAGGGGGGCGATCGCTATCCTTAGATGAGCTTGAGCGGGAATTGAGTCAAGGGTATGGAGATCGGCAGTTAGCTGTGTAAAACCCAAGAGACTTTCAAACCATTTGCATTAAAATTTCGTATCTTGAGGTCAAATGGTGAGGTCTGAAGGGGATCGTCCTCCTTTACCATGAGCTTTTACTACATTAGCAGCCGTTAAGAGATGGGGGATTTTTTAAGACAGTTGTTTAAGTTTCTACTC